>NZ_JAAQQT010000616.1:0-53714 GCF_011742065.1 Aquabacterium sp. A08 | reverse complement strand
AACACCTGCACCGCCATGCGGCCGTAGCCGTAGAGCCAGTCCATCAGGGCCGGGGCGGCGTGTTCCATGGCCTCGGCCACCGGCCCGTAGGCCGACAGGTGGTGCAACACGATGGTTTGCGACGCCAGCACCTTGAGCGCGTCGATGCCGGGTTGGCGGGCGGTGGTCACGGTGCGTCCGGCCAGCGCAGGCAACGCGCGCTCTCGAAGCGCCGGGGCGCGCCGGTCACCGGGTCGGTGAAGGCGATGGCCTGGGCCAGCAGGCGCAGCGGGTTGGTAAAGTCTTCGGCCTCGCCCGGTGCGCGCCGCACCACCGGGTAGAACTGGTCGCCCGCCATCGGCAGGCCCAGGCCGTTCAGGTGCACGCGCAACTGGTGGCGTTTGCCGCTCACGGGTTCCAGCCGGTAGCGCGCCCACGGGCCGCGCTGCTCCAGCAGGTGGATGTGGGTTTCGCTGTTGTCGGGCAGGCCTTCGTGCGGCGCGGCTTCGCGCATTTTGTAGAAGGCGTCCTCGCACTCCAGGATGTGGCTGCGGCGCGTCTGCGGCCAGGCCAGGTGCGGCGCAGCGGGGGCGATGGCTTCGTAGGTTTTGGCTATGTGCCGTTCGCGGAACAGGCGCTGGTAGGCGTCGCGGTCTTGCGGGCGCACGCTGAACACCACCAGCCCGGCGGTTTCGCGGTCGATGCGGTGCAGCGGGCTGAGGTTGGGCAGGTTCAGCCGTCTTTTCAGGCGCACCAGCAGGCTCTGCTGCACGTAGCGCCCACCGGGAGTGACGGGCAGAAAGTGCGGTTTGTCGGCCACCACCAGGTGTTCGTCCTGGAACACCACCGTTTCCTCGAACGGAATGACCGGCTCCTGCGGCAGCGCGCGCCAGTAGTACACGCGGGCGCCGTTCTCGTAAGGGGCTTCGGGTGGCAAGGGCAAGCCGTCGTCGCCCACCACCTCGCCGGCTTGCATGCGCTGCAGCCATTCGGTGCGCGGCACGCGCGGCAGGCGCTCGGCCAGAAAGTCCAGCAGCGTGGGCCAGGGCGCCACGCGCATGCGCGGCAGCGCCACGCAACTGGGCGAGACCCCGTCGCGCATGGGGATGGACGCGTTTTTGGGCACGTGGGCCATGGTGGCTTTTGGGGGCGCGGTCAGCGCAGGAAGCGGGCGCGCACCCGCAGGTCCGGCCCCACGGGCGTCACCTCGTGGAAAGCCAGCTTGGGCCCTTGGTCCAGTTCGGTGAACGGGCCGATGTTCGCCAGCCCGGCGCCGGGGCCCAGCAATTGCGGCGCCAGGTAGAGCAGCAGTTCGTCCACCAGCCCTTCGCGCAGAAAGGAGCCGTTGAGCTTGTGGCCGGCCTCCAGGTGCAGTTCGTTCACGCCACGCCGGGCCAGGTCGGCCAGCATGGCGGCCAGGTCCACCTTGGCGTGCGCTCCCGCAGCGCCGGGGGCACCGGGACAGTCCACCACGGTGGCGCCTGCTTGCGCCAGCGCGGCGCGCTGGGCGGCGGTGGCGGGCGGGTCGCTGGCGGTGTAGATCAACACCTCGCCCGGCGGCGGCAGAATGCGCGCGGCTGGCGCGATCTCCAGCCGGGAGTCCACCACCACCCGCAGCGGCTGGCGCGGGGTGGGCACCAGCCGCACATCGAGCCGGGGGTCGTCTTCCAGCACGGTGCCGATGCCCGTCAGCACGGCCGATGCGCGCCGGCGCCAGGCGTGGCCATCGGTGCGGGCGGCTTCACTGGTGATCCACTGGCTCACGCCGTTGGCCAGCGCGGTGGTGCCGTCGAGCGACGCCGCAATTTTCAGGCGCACCCAGGGCCGGCCGCGTTCCATGCGGCTCAAAAAGCCGATGTTCAGCTCGCGGCTGGCCACGGCCAGGGGGTGTTGCGGGTCCAGCAGGTGCACGTCAATGCCAGCGGCGCGCAGCCGCGCCAGCCCTTGGCCGCCCACCAGCGGGTTGGGGTCGGGCAGGGCCACGACCACACGCCCCACCTGGGCGGCGATCAGCGCGTCGCAGCAGGGCGGGGTGCGGCCGTGGTGGCTGCAGGGTTCCAGCGTGACCAGGGCGGTGGCCCCACGCAGGTCGGCCCCAGAGGCCTGGGCGGCGCGCAGCGCCACCACTTCGGCGTGTGCGCCACCGGCTGCTTGGGTGTGCCCCTCAAACACCTGCCCGTTGCGGGTGACCAGCCGGCACGCCACCCGCGGGTTCGGGTCGGACAGGCCGATGGCCTGGGCCGCCAACGCGTCCAGGCCGTCCAGCCACTCGGGCGGGCAGGGGGCGGGGGAGGGGGCGTTCATGTCAGCGCGCCGTGCGGCCGGGGGCGGCGCGGTTCAGGCCGGGCGGCGGAACACCAGGTCCCACACGCCGTGGCCCAGGCGCAGGCCCCGGTTCTCGAACTTGGTCAGCGGCCGGTACTCGGGCTTGGGTGCGTAGCCGCCCAGGCCGGCGTCGGTGGCGGTGTTGGCCAGCAGCGGCTCGGCGGTCAGCACCTCCAACATCTGCTCGGCGTAGGGCTGCCAGTCGGTGGCGCAATGGATGTAACCACCGGGCTTGAGCCGGCTCACCAGCTTGGCCACCAGCGGCGGCTGGATCAGGCGGCGCTTGTTGTGCTTCTTTTTGTGCCAGGGGTCGGGGAAGAAGATGTGCACCCCGTCCAGCGTACCCTCGGGCAGCATGTGGTCCAGCACCTCCACCGCGTCGTGCTGCAGGATGCGGATGTTGGCAATCGCCTGCTCGCCGATGCGTTTGAGCAGCGCGCCCACGCCGGGCTCGTGCACTTCGCAGCACAGGAAGTTCTCGTCCGGGCGCACCCGGGCGATGTGCGCCGTGGCTTCGCCCATGCCAAAGCCAATTTCCAGAATCAGCGGCGCGCTGCGGCCGAAGGCGGCGGGTGCGTCCAGCGCCTGCGGCGCGTAAGGCAGCAGAAAACGCGGCCCCAGGTCGGCAAAGGCCTTGGCCTGGCCGGTGGTGGTGCGGCCCGCGCGCTTGACGAAGCTCTTGATGGTTTTGGGGTGCGGCACGCCCTGGGGCGCACCGGCCGCGTCGGCGGGCGGCTGGTGGGGGGCGGTGTCGCCCGGGGTGGGGGATGGGGTAGCGTTCACAGCCCGGCATTGTAGGCACCCGGGCCGTTGCTGGCCATGTGCCGGCTGGCCACCATGGCGGCGCACGCGGGCGGCGCGGGGGTCAGGTCAGCGCCGCCCGCCGGGCCCAGTGCTCGGTCCAGGCGGCCAGCGCCGCTTCCACCGGGCCGTGCTGGGCGGGCAGGTGCAGCGCCCGGGCGGCGGCGTTCAGGGCGGCCAGCGGGTCGCGCACGTCCAGCGGCGGGGCGCCGTGTTGCTTCGAGAGTTTTTCGCCGTCCGCACCGCGCACCAGCGGGGTGTGGCGGTAGCGCGGCGTGGGCAGGCCCAGCGCCCGCTGCAGCAGGATTTGCCGTGCGGTGTTGTCGGCCAGGTCCTCGCCACGCACCACATGGGTGATGCCCTGGTCCGCATCGTCCACCACCACCGCCAGCTGGTAGGCCCACAGGCCGTCGGCGCGGCGCAGCACGAAGTCGCCCACGGCCTGGGCCACGTCCTGGTGCTGCGCGCCCAGGCGCGCGTCGTGCCAGCGCAGGGGCGTGGCGCTGCCGGTGGCGGCCAAGGCCGCCGGCACGTGCAGCCGCCAGGCGCGCGCGGGGCGGCCCTGCAGCCCGCCGCGTTCCGGGCGGCAGGTGCCGGGGTAGGGCCGTTCCACGTGCCGTTCGTGCGCCCAGCCCTGGGCCGCCAGCGCCTGTGCAATGTCCTTGCGGGTGCAGGCGCAGGGGTAGGCCAGCCCCGCAGCCACCAGTCGGTCCAGCGCGGCCTGGTACAGCGCGCCGCGCCGCGATTGCCAGCACACCGGCCCGTCGGGGTGCAGGCCCAGCGCGGCCAGTTGCTGCAGGATCTGCGCGTCGGCCCCCGGCACGCAGCGGCCCGCGTCCACGTCCTCGATGCGCACCCGCCAGACGCCGTGGTGGGCGCGGGCGTCCAGCCAGCTGGCCAGCGCCGCCACCAGCGAGCCCGCGTGCAAGGGCCCGGTGGGCGAGGGCGCGAAGCGCCCGTGGTAGCCGGCGGGCCGCGCCGTCATGCCATGGCGAGTGCCAGTTCCAGGCCCGACACGAAAGCGTTTTCCACCCGGTACCCCAGGCACCAGTCGCCGCACAGGCCCAGGCCCTGGCGCGCGTCCCACAAGAAGGGCAGGCCCAGCGGGGTTTGCGTTTGCGCGTAGCGCCAGCGGTGCACCGCGGCGTGCCCGGGCTGGGCGCGGATGCCGGTGATCTCGGCAAAACCCTTGAGCAGTTTGGCCGTCACGCGCTCGGCGTCGTCTTCCAGGTGTTCGGCCGACCAGGCCGGGCTGGCCTGGACCGTCCAGCGCTCCACCGGGCTGCGGCCGGGTTTGCTGGTTTCCCGCGCCAGCCAGCGGATGCGGTGGTGGTCGCCGCGCGCGGCGTGCCAGCGCGGCCCAAAGCCCGCGGCACCGGCCTGCGTCGCCTGGGGAAAGGCGACCATCAGCGTCCAGCAGGGGGCCACCGCCACCGCGTCCAGCTGGGTCTGCCAGGCTGGGGCCAGGCCGCTGTCGCGCAGCAGCGCCTGGGCCTGGGGGTGCGGCACGGCCAGCACCACCTGGTCAAAGCCGCCATGCACCTGCTGGGCGCCTTGCGGGCCTTGGGTGCGCAGCTGCCAGCGCAGGGGCGAGACGGCGTCGGCCTCCAGCCGCGTGACCTGGGTTTCGAGCACGGTCTGGGCGTTCAGGCTGCCGTCGGCCAGGGGCGCGGCCCAGGTTTTCACCAGTGCGTTCATGCCGGGGGTGGCCACCCAGTGGGCCTCGCGCGGGGGTGGGGCGCTGGCCATGGTCTGGCCCAGGTGGTCCAGCACGCGCACGGTGTTCACCCGCCACGGGGCGGTCAGGCCGGGCACCGTGTCCAGCGCCTGCTGGAAGCGCGGGTCGCGCACGGTGAAGAACTGGGCGCCGTGGTCGAAGCCGCCGAAGTCGCTGCGGCGGGTGGCCATGCGACCGCCGGCGCCCCGGCTTTTCTCGAACAGGGTGACGCGGTGGCCGGCCTGCACCAGGGTGCGGGCGCAGGCCACGCCGGCCATGCCGGCCCCGACGACGGCGATGTGGCGGGGTTCAGCAGGGGAGGCGCTGGGAGCGGTGCGGCGGCGCGGTGCGGGCATGGTGGGGGTCTCCAGGGCGGTGTGTGCAGCCACTGTACCAGCCCTGCGGGCCTCAGCGGGCGTGGTGGTTGTGCAGCAGGGCGTGTCGGGTGGCGGGTCGGGCCAGCTGGGCGGTCCACCAGGCCAGGGCGCGGCCCGCTTGGCCGCTGCCGCGGCGCCCACCGGGGGCCGCGTGGCCGCGCCAGGCGTAGCTGGGGCGGTACAGGCGCGCCGGCAGCGTGGTGGCCTTCACCACCAGCCGGCCCGCGTCCACAAACGGTTGCACCAGCGGCAGCGGCAGCGAGCCGCAACCCAGGCCGCGCAGTTGCGCCTCCAGCTTGTGCTGCATTGTGGGCACGGTCAGCACGTCCTGGCCGGGCAGCAGGCCAAAGGTCAGGCCGCTGCCGCGCTGGGTCGAATCGGCCACCGCCACCACCCGGTGGGGTTGCAGGTCGGCGGGGGTCAGCGCTTCGGTGGCCTGGGCCAGCGGGTGGTGCGGCGCCACCACAAACACGAATTGCACCTCGCCCAGCGGCGCGCTGTGCAGACCCTGGGCGTTCACGCTGTCCAGCGTCACCCCCAGCGCCAGGTCGGCCTGGCCGGTCAGCAGCGTCTCCAGCGTCCCCGACAGGGTTTCGGCCCGCAGCCGCAGCCGGGTGGGCGCACCCAGTTCGTAAAACGCCTCGCACAGCTCGAACAGGGTGGTGCGCGAGACGATGGCGTCGGCGGTGATGGTCAGCTGCGGCTCCCAGCCGGTGGCGATGCGCTTGACGCGCTGGGCCACCGCGTCCAGTTCCAGCAGCAGGTGCTCGCTCACGCGCAGCAGCTCGGCGCCGGCGGGGGTGAGCTGGGCGCGGCGCGCGTGGCGGTCGAACAGCAACACGTCCAGCGCCTCCTCCACCTGGCGCACCCGGTAGGTCAGGGCGCTGGGCACCAGGCCCAGTTCGCGCGCGGCCGCGGCCATGCTGCCGGCGCGTGCCACGGTGCCGATCAGGGTGAGGTTTTCGGGTGACAGGGCGGCGCGCTGTTTTTGCATGCAAGGGTCTGGAGTGTTCAGTATTTTTGAATCATGCCAGCAAACCGCTGCGCCGTCACCCCGGCCGCCGCGGGCTACAGTGGAGTCCTCGCCACCCCACACCGGAGACCGCCATGATGCAACTGCGCCGCTCGCAAGAGCGTGGCCACGCCGACCACGGTTGGTTGCAAAGCCACCATTCCTTTTCCTTCGCCGACTACTTCGACCCCGCCTTCATGGGCTGGGGCAACCTGCGCGTCATCAACGAAGACCGCATCGCTCCGGGCACCGGCTTTGGCACCCACGGCCACCGCGACATGGAAATCGTCAGCTACGTGCTGGCCGGCAACCTGGCCCACCGCGACAGCCTGGGCAACGTGCAGGGCATCCCCCCCGGCGAGGTGCAGCGCATGAGCGCCGGCCGTGGCGTGACGCACAGCGAGTTCAACCACGCCCCGAACCAGACCACGCATTTCCTGCAGATCTGGATCGAACCGAGCGAGCGCGGCATCGACCCCGGCTACGAGCAAAAAGCCTTTGCCGAGGCCGACAAACGCGGCCGCCTGCGCCTGGTGGCCGCGCCCGACGGCGCCGACGGCGCGGTGACCCTGCACGCCGATGCGCGCCTGTACGCCGGCCTGTTCGACGGCCCGGAAACCGCCGAACTGGCCCTGGATCCGGCCCGCAAGGCCTACGTGCACCTGGTGCGCGGCCGCCTGCGCGCCAACGGCCAGCCGCTGAGCGCTGGCGATGCGCTGATGCTCCAGGACGAATCGTCCCTGCGGCTCGACCAGGGCTGTGAGGCCGAAGTGCTGGTGTTCGACCTGGCCCCCTGAATTTTTCACCCCCTCGGCCCGCCCGGGCCCTTCCCTTGCAGGAGTTGTTTCCATGACCCAAGTCGTTGTTGTTTACCATTCCGGCTACGGCCACACCCAGCGCGTGGCCCAGCTCGTGGCCGAAGGCGCCCAAGCCGAGCTGCTGCCCATCGACGCCGACGGCAACCTGCCCGACGGCGGCTGGGACACGCTGAACGCGGCCGACGCCATCATTTTCGGCACCCCCACCTACATGGGCGGCCCGAGCTGGCAGTTCAAGAAGTTTGCCGACGCGTCGTCCAAGGCCTGGTTCGGTCGCGCCTGGCAGGACAAGGTGTTCGGCGGTTTCACCAACAGCGCCAGCCTGAACGGCGACAAGGGCGCCACGCTGATCCAGCTCCAGACCCTGGCGTCGCAACACGGTGGGCTGTGGGTCAGCCTGGGGCTGCTGCCGGCCAACACCCTGGCCGCCACCCGCCAAGACGTCAACAACCTGGGCGGCTCGGTCGGCCTGTTGGTGCAGTCGCCGTCCGACGCCGGCGCCGACAAAATCCCCCAAGGCGACCTGGACACCGCCCGCCTGTACGGCGCGCGGGTGGCCGCGGTGGCGGCCAAGTTGCGCGGCTGACCTGACCTAGGCTGGGCCGCGGTGATGCGTCTCGTGCCCGGCGACGGGGTCGCCCCGGGCTTGGCCTGCCGGCCCCCTGCGCCAGGGGGGGCCTCTACAATCCCCGGATGTTTGTCCACCTGCGCCTGCACACCGAATTTTCCGTGGTCGATGGGACCACCCGCGTTGACGAAACGGTGGAGGCCGCCGCGGCCGATGGCCAGCCGGCCCTGGCCATCACCGACCTGAGCAACCTCTTCGGCGCGGTCAAGTTCTACAAGGCCGCGCGCGGCGCCGGCGTCAAGCCGGTGATCGGTGCCGAGGTGTTTGTGCAGGGCCTGGGCGGCGAGGTCGCCCCCGGCGCGTCGGTGCAGGCGCAGAGCCTGCCGCGCCTGCTGCTGCTGGTGCAAAGCCACCCGGGCTACCTCAACCTGTGCGAGCTGCTGGCGCGCGCCTGGACGCGCAACGTGGTGCGCGACCAGGCCGGCGTCAAGTGGGAGTGGTTGCAGGAGCTGAACGACGGGCTGATCGTGCTGTCCGGCGCCCACAGCGGCCCGGTGGGCCAGGCCCTGCTGGCCGGCGACGAGGCCAAGGCCGCCGACCTGGCGCTGCAACTGGCCGGCGCCTTTCCGCACCGTTTCTACATCGAACTGCAACGTGCCGGCCGCCCCGATGACGAACGCCACGTGGCCGCCGCCGTGCCCCTGGCCGCTCGGCTCAAGCTGCCGGTGGTGGCCACCCACCCGGTGCAGTTCCTGGGCCCGGACGACTACGAAGCCCACGAAGCACGTGTCTGTATCGCCGAAGGCGAAATCCTGGGCAACCACCGCCGGGTGCGCAAGTTCACCCGCGACCAGTATTTCAAGTCGTCCGAAGAAATGGCCGCGCTGTTCGCCGATGTGCCCAGTGCCCTGGCCAACACGGTGGAAATCGCCAAGCGCTGCAACCTCACGCTCACGCTGGGCAAGCCGCAGTTGCCCAACTTCCCCATTCCGCCGGTCGATGGCGTGGTGATGTCGGTGGAGGACTACTTCCGCCACGTCTCGCACGAGGGATTGAAGGCGCGCCTGATCCACCTCTATCCGGACGAAGCCCAGCGCGAAGCCGAGCGCCCGCGCTACGTGGAACGGCTGGAGTTCGAGCTCAACACCATCCTCAAGATGGGCTTCCCGGGCTACTTCCTCATCGTGGGCGACTTCATCCAGTGGGCCAAGGAAAACGGCTGCCCGGTGGGGCCGGGCCGGGGTTCCGGCGCCGGTTCGCTGGTGGCCTACGCGCTGCTCATCACCGACCTGGACCCGCTGCAGTACAACCTGCTGTTCGAGCGCTTCCTGAACCCGGAGCGGGTGTCCATGCCCGACTTCGACATCGACTTCTGCCAGACCAACCGCGACCGCGTCATCGATTACGTCAAGGACAAGTACGGCAAGGACGCGGTGAGCCAGATCGCCACCTTCGGCACCATGGCGGCGCGTGCGGCCATCCGCGACGTGGGCCGGGTGCTGGACTTTGCCTACGGCTTCTGCGACGGCATTTCCAAGCTCATTCCCAACAAGCCGGGCATGAGCGTGACGCTGCAGTACCCGCCCGACCCGCCCAAGCCCGGCGACAAGAACAACTACGCGATCGCCATGGAGCCGGTACTGGCCGAGCGCATCCAGAAAGAGGAAGAGGTCAAGCAGCTGATCGAGCTGGCGCAGAAGCTCGAAGGCATGACGCGCAACATCGGCATGCACGCCGGGGGGGTGCTGATCGCGCCCGGCAAGCTGACGGATTTCTGCCCGCTGTACCAGCAGCCAGGCAGCGAATCGGCCGTCAGCCAGTACGACAAAGACGACGTGGAGGCCGTGGGCCTGGTGAAGTTCGACTTCCTGGGCCTGGCCACGCTGACCATTCTGGAACTGGCCAAAGAATTCATTCTGCGGCGCCACCCCAGCCAGGCCGGCTTTGCGTTCGAGAACATCCCGCTCGACGACAAAGCCACCTACAAACTGTTTCAGGACGGCAAGACCGAAGCGGTGTTCCAGTTTGAAAGCCGCGGCATGCAGGGCATGCTGCGCGACGCCAAGCCCACCCGGCTGGAAGACCTGATCGCCCTGAACGCGCTGTACCGCCCGGGCCCGATGGACCTGATCCCCAGCTTCGTGGCGCGCAAACACGGCCGCGAAGAAGTGGAGTACCCGCACCCGGCGGTGGCCGACATGCTGTCCGAGACCTACGGCATCATGGTCTACCAGGAGCAGGTGATGCAGACCGCGCAGATCCTGGGCGGCTACAGCCTGGGTGGCGCCGACCTGCTGCGCCGCGCCATGGGCAAGAAAAAGGCCGAGGAAATGGCCGAGCACCGCGAGAAGTTCCGCGCCGGTGCCCTGGCCACCCACGGCATCGGCCAAGACAAGGCCGACGAGGTCTTCGACCTGATGGAAAAGTTCGCGGGCTACGGCTTCAACAAGTCGCACGCCGCCGCCTACTCGCTGCTGGCCTACCACACCGGCTGGCTCAAGGTCCATTTCACGGCGGAGTTCTTCTGCGCCAACATGACCATCGAAATGGACGACACCGACAAGCTCAAGGTGTTGTTCGAGGACGCGCTCAAGTTCGGCATCACCTTCGAGGCGCCCGACGTGAACCGCGGCACCTACCGCTTCGAGCCGGTCAGCGACAAGGTCATCCGCTACGGCCTGGGCGCCGTCAAGGGCACCGGCCAGCAGGCCATTGAAGCCATCGTGGCGGCCCGCGAGGGCAAGGGCGTGGGCCCGGCCGGCGACACCGTGGGCCCGTTCAAGAGCCTGTTCGACTTCTGCAACCGGGTGGACCGCAGCCGCCTGAACAAGCGCACGGTGGAGGCACTGATCAAGGCCGGCGCCTTCGACCATTTCGACCTCAACCGCGCGGCGCTGCTGGCCTCGGTGGAGCGGGCCTTCGACTACGCCAACGCCCAGCAGGCCAACGCCAACCAGGGCGGCCTGTTCGACATGTTCGGTGCCGACGACCACGGCGCCAGCACCCAGGAACCCGACCTGGTGGACATGCTGCCCTGGGGCATCAAGGAACGCCTGACGCACGAGAAAACCGCCATCGGCTTCTACCTCAGCGGCCACCTGTTCGACGAGGTGGAGCGCGAGGTGCGCCGCTTCGCCCGCACCCCCATCGGTGACGTGGTGGACAGCCGCGACCCGGTGCTGCTCGCCGGCATCGTCACCGACCTGCGCATCATCAATGGCCAGCGCGGCAAGGTCGCCATTTTCAAGCTGGACGACAAGACCGGCACGCTGGAAGCCACCGCCGATGAAGCCCTCATCAACCAGCACAAAAACCTGCTGAAGGACGACGAACTGGTGCTGGCCCAGGTGCTGGCGCAGCCGGACCGCTTCTCGGGCGGCTTGCGGCTCAAGGTGCAGCAATTGTGGGATTTGGGCGCGGCGCGTTGCCGCTTTGGCAAATACCTGCGCGTGGCGGTCAATGGCCAGGCGCCCGACGTGGCGGCGCTGTTGCGCGAGTTCCCGGCCAAGCGCGAGATGAGCGAGCAGGGCGAACTGGTGCGCGGCCTGCCGGTGCGCCTGCAGGTGCTGCGCGGGACCGCGCGCTGCGACATCCAGCTGGGCGAGCAGGCGCTGGTGTTCCCGTCGGACGCGGCCCTGGCCGCCTGGAAGGCCCAGGCCCACGAGCGCCGCGCCGAAATCGTGTTCGACTGACCCCGCGCCCGAGCGGTTGTTCAGTCCTGCGGCCGGAAGCCCAGGATCAGCGTGCCGGGCACCCGGCCGTTCTCGTCCTGCGGCAGTTTGCCGGTGCGTTCCACCGCGCGCAGCACCGCGTTGTCCCACGCCGGGTGGCCGCTGGACTGCAGCAAGCGGCTGCCCACGATGGTGCCGTCGGGCAGGGTTCTGACCTCCACCTCGGCACGCGGGTTGCCGGCCACGGCGTCGGCGAAGACGATGTTGGGGCGGATGCGTGCCACCAGCTTGCCCGCGTAGCCGGCCGACGGCCCGCTGGACTGCTGGGCCGTGCCGCGCGCACCCGCCGACCCGGTGGCCCCGGCCTGCCCCATCATGCGGGCCAGGTTTTTCTGGCGTTCGGCCTCCAGCAAGGCGTCTTGTTTGGCGGCCTCGGCCTTGGCGCGCGCCGCTTTGTCGCGCGCCAGCTGGGCGGCTTTTTCTTGGTCTGCCTTGGCTTGGGCCGCCCGCTCCTGGGCCTGCCGCTCCCGGCGTTCCTGCTCCCGCCGTTTGTGTTCCGCCTCACGCGCCAGCGCCTGTTGCCGGGCTTGCTCCTCGCGCGCCTTTTTCTGTTGTTGGGCCAGGGCGATGTCGGCGTCGCGCCGCGCCTGCGACACGTCGGGCGGGGGCGGTTCGGCGGGCCGCGGCTTGGGGGCGGGGGCCGGCGCAGGCGTCGGTTCCGGCGCCACCAGCTTGGGCGCCGCCACCTGCGGCAGGCGCGACCACAGCTCGGCCTCGGCCACCACCACCGTGTCGGTCTGCCAGCCCACACCCCAGGTCAGGGCCAGCACCAGCAGCGCGTGCACGCCCAGAGCCCAGCCCAGCGGGCCGCGCCAGCGGCCGCCGTCGGGCGGGTTCAGGTCCAGGGTGTCGGCGGTGGCCTGCATCGCCTGGGGTCAGCGGCCGGGTTGCACCGACAGGCCCACGCGGGCCACGCCGGCCACCTGCAAGGCGTTCATGGCCTGCACCACCACCTCGTACTGCACCGCCTTGTCGGCGCTGATGATGACCGGTGCCGGGCCTTCGCCCGCGGCTGGGGTGCCTTGCAGCGCTTGCACCCGGCCCACCAGGTTGGCCGCGGTCACCGGCTCGCCCGGGCCGGGGCTGCCCCCTTCCTTCACCGCGGTCCGGCCTTCCTTGTCGATCAGCACCTCGACAAAGCGCTTGGGCGGCGCCGCGCTCTTGCCCACGCTGGGCAGCTCGATCTGGCTCGGTGCGAGCATCGGCGCAGTCACCATGAAGATGATCAGCAGCACCAGCATCACGTCAATGAACGGCACCATGTTGATGTCGTTCATCGTGCGGCGGCCTTTGCCGCGAGAGGCGAGGGCGGGCATGGCGGCGTTCCGGTCAGCGGCCGGCCGGGGCCAGGCCGGCGGGCGCACCCGCGGCCCCGACGTTGCGGTGCAGGATGTTGGAGAACTCTTCCATGAAGGTCTCCAGCCGGTTGGCCACGCGGTCGATGTCGTGGGTGAAGCGGTTGTAGGCCACCACCGCCGGAATCGCCGCGAACAGACCGATGGCCGTGGCCACCAGCGCCTCGGCGATGCCGGGGGCCACCGTGGCCAGGGTCACCTGCGTCAGCGCCGCCAGGCCGGTGAAGGCGTGCATGATGCCCCAGACCGTGCCGAACAGCCCGACGTAGGGCGACACCGAGCCGACCGAGCCGAGGAAGGAGAGGTTGACCTCCAGCGCGTCCACCTCGCGCTGGTAGCTCGCGCGCATGGCGCGCCGCGCGCCGTCGAGCAGTGCGTCCGGCTGGGTGATGCGGCGCTCGCGCAGCTTCTGGAACTCGCGCATGCCGCTGGCGAAAATCCGCTCCATCGGGCTGCCGGCCTGGGCGTTGCGGCTGGCCGCGTCGTACAGGTCGTTCAGGTTGGCGCCCGACCAGAAGTCGCGCTCGAAGGTCTCGGTCAGGCCGTTCACGCGCTTGAGGGCGACCACCTTGCGGAAGATCGCGGCCCAGCTGATGACCGACACCGTTATCAGCAGGGCCACCACGGCCTGCACCACCCAACTGGCGTTGAGCATCAGCGAGACGATGGAAAAGTCGTGGGTCATGGGGGCGTCAGGGCGTGGAGGATGGAATCGGGGATGCGGCCGGGCCGCAGGCGGGCGGCGTCCACCCAGCCGATGCGGATCGTGCCTTCGCACAGCCGCTGCTCGGGGGCGCCATCGCGCAGCAGCCAGGCCTCCTGTTGCAGTGTCATGGAGGCGCGGCCAAGTTCCGTCACCCGGGCGCTGACTTGCAACAAATCGTCCAGCCGCGCCGGGCGGTGGTAGCGCAGCTCGGTGCCGGTGACCACGAACATGCCGCCGGTGGTGTCGCGCAGCCGCTGCTGCTCCACCCCCAGGCTGCGCAGCCACTCGGTGCGGGCGCGCTCAAAAAACTTCAGGTAGTTGGCGTAGAAGACGATGCCGCCCGCATCCGTGTCTTCCCAATACACCCGCACCGGCCATTGAAACACCTGGGTGCTCCCCTCAGGCGTCGGCGGCCGGCGGCGCATCGGCCGGTGCGCTGGTGGGCACGACCGCCTTGGCCGGCCGGCCGTGGCCGCGCTTCTGGTCGCGCTCCACCTCCAGCGCACGCCACTGCGGCGCCAACTGGTTCAACACGCCGTTGACGTACTTGTGCCCGTCGGTGCCACCGAAAGACTTGGCCAGTTCGATGCACTCGTTGATCACCACCCGCCACGGCACGTCCACGCAGTGGCGGAACTCGTAGGCGCCGATCCACAGCACGCCGCGCTCGATCGGCGAAATCTCGGCCAGCGGGCGGTCCAGGCAGGGGGTGATGGCCGCGTCCAGCTCCACCGCCTCGGCGATGCAGCCGTGCAGCAGCGCGTCGTAGTGGGCGCTGTCGGCCTTGTGGAAACCGCTCAGGTCGCGGGTGAACTGGTCCACGTCTTCGGCCTCGTTGCGGCCGACCAGGTGCTGGTAGAGGGCCTGCAGCGCGAATTCGCGGGCGCGGGTGCGGGCCGACTTGTCGGCGGCCTTGCGCGGACGCTCGGTGCCCGTGGGGGGGGTGGGCTGGCTCATGCGCGGTTCAACCGTTGCAGCAGGCGCGCCATTTCCACCGCCACCTGGGCGGCGTCGCGGCCTTTTTCTTCCTGGCGGGCCACGGCCTGCGGCAGGTTTTCGGTCGTCAGAATGGCGTTGGCCACCGGGATCTGGTGGTCCAGTGCCACCCGGGTCACGCCCGCGGCCGATTCGTTGCACACCAGCTCGAAGTGGTAGGTTTCGCCGCGGATGACGCAGCCCAGCGCGATCAGCGCGTCGAAGCGCTCGCTTTCGGCCATGGCCTGCAGCGCGGTGGGCACCTCCAGCGCGCCGGCCACCTGCACGTGCTCGATGTCGCCGGCCTGCACGCCCAGGGCCTGCAGCTCACCCACGCAGGCCTGCGCCAGGGCGTCGGTGATGCCCTGGTTGAAGCGCGCCTGCACGACGCCGATGCGCAAATTCGTTCCGTCCAGCGCACCGGCGCTGCCCTTGTTGGCACCCAACATCTCAATTTCCTTCGGTTTTGCTCAAAAAGCCGGTCACTTCCAGGCCGTAGCCGGTCATGCTGGGCATGCGCCGCGGCGTGCCCAGCAACTGCATCTTGTGCACGCCGCAGTCGCGCAGGATTTGCGCGCCCACGCCGTAGGTGCGCAGGTCCATGCGGCCGCGCTCCGGCGCTTGCGCCGAGCGGGCGGTGCCCTCGAACTGCGCCAGCAGCTGCTCACCGCTTTCGCCACAGTTCAGCAGCACCACCACGCCGCGGCCCCGGTCGGCCATGTGGCGCAGGCTGGTTTCCAGCGTCCAGGAGTGCATGGCGCGGTCCACCTCCAGCGCGTCCAGCACGCTCAACGGCTCGTGTACCCGCACGCTCACCGTGTCGGTGGCGCCCCAGCTGCCCTTGACCAGGGCCAGGTGCACCGCGCCGCTGGGCTGGTCGCGGTAGGCGTGCGCGGTGAACTCGCCAAACGCCGTCTGCAGCGGGCGCTGGCCCACCTTCTCCACCAGGCTTTCCACCCGGCTGCGGTGTTCGATCAGGTCGGCAATGGTGCCGATCTTCAGGCCGTGCTCGGCGGCGAACAGCTGCAGGTCCGGTAGGCGCGCCATGGTGCCGTCGTCCTTCATGATCTCGCAGATCACCGCCGACGGCGAGCAGCCGGCCATGGCCGCCAGGTCGCAGCCGGCTTCGGTGTGGCCGGCGCGCATCAGCACCCCGCCCTCGACCGCCTGCAGCGGGAAGATGTGACCAGGCTGCACCAGATCGGCGGCTTGGGCGTTGGCGGCCACCGCCACCTGCACGGTGCGGGCGCGGTCGGCGGCCGAAATGCCGGTGGTCACGCCCTCGGCCGCTTCGATGGACACGGTGAAGGCCGTGCCCATTTTGGTGCCGTTGCGCGGCACCATGGGCGGCAGTTGCAGGCGTTCGCAGCGTTCGCGCGTCAGCGTCAGGCAGATCAGGCCGCGGCCAAAGCGCGCCATGAAGTTGATCGCTTCGGGCGTCACGTGGTCGGCGGCGAGCACCAGGTCGCCTTCGTTCTCGCGGTCTTCCTCGTCCACCAGGATGACGATCTTGCCGGCCTTCATGTCGGCAACGATGTCTTCCACGGGCGAGATGGCGACCGGCGCCAGAGGGGTGTTGGGGGTGGTCATGGGAGGTGGGGTTCAGGCGCTGGCCGTCGCGGCGGTGGCCGGGGCGCCCAGCATGCGCTCGACGTAGCGCGCGATCAGGTCGATTTCCAGGTTCACCGGGCTGCCGCTTTGCAGCTGGCCCAGGGCGGTGTGTTCCACCGTGTGCGGGATCAGGTTGATGCTGCATTCGCAGCCTTCGGGCAGGTCTTGCACCCGGTTGACGGTCAGGCTCACGCCGTTGACGGTGATCGAGCCTTTGTAGGCCAGGTACTTGCCCAGGGCGGCGGGCGCCCGCACCCGCAGTTCCCAGCTTTCGCCCACGCGCGCAAAGTGGCTGACGTGCCCGATACCGTCCACGTGGCCCGACACGATGTGCCCGCCCAGGCGGTCGTGGGCGCGCAGCGCCTTTTCCAGGTTCACCGGGCCGGGCTGGTCCAGACCGGCGGTCTTGTCCAGCGATTCGGCCGAGATGTCGATGGTGAAGCGCTGCTGCGCCGGGTCCAGGGTGGTCACGGTCATGCAGGCGCCGTTGAGCGCGATGCTGTCGCCCAGGCCCACGTCGTCGAGGTAGCCGGGCGGCGCCTCCAGGGTCAGGCGTTTGCCGTGTTGCGAAGAAGAACCCAAGGGGTGGACGGCGGCGATGCGCCCCACGCCGGTGATGATGCCGGTGAACATCCCGCTATTGTCGCAGGATTGGCCCGGCCCCGGGCGGCGGTGGCCGGCCGGTCACTGGCGCACTTCGTCGACCAGGGTCTTGAACTCGTCGATGTCCTCGAAGCTGCGGTACACGCTGGCGAAGCGGATGTAGGCCACTTGGTCGAGTTTTTTCAGCTCGCGCATCACCATTTCGCCCAGGCGGTGCGAGGGCACCTCGCGCGCGGGCAGGCTCAGCAGCTTTTCCTCGATGTGTTCCATGGCCGCGTCCACCTGTTCGGTGCTGACGGGGCGTTTGCGCAGGGCCAGGGCGAAGCTGGCGCGCAGTTTGGCCGGGTCGTAGTCGATGCGCCGGCCGTCCTTTTTCACCACGGCCGGGAAGGTGACCTCCGGCCGTTCGTAGGTGGTGAAGCGTTTGTCGCAGGCGCCGCAGCGGCGTCGGCGGCGGATGAAGGTCCCCTCCTCGGCGACACGCGTCTCCACCACCTGGGTGTCGGCGTGGCCGCAGAAGGGGCACTTCATGGCCGGTTTACTTGTACACCGGGAAGCGGGCGGTCAGGGCGTTGACCTTGGCACGCACCGCTTCGATGTTGGCCGGGTCGCGCGGGTTGTCCAGCACGTCGGCGATCAGGTGGGCGGTGGCGCGGGCCTCTTCGTCCTTGAAGCCGCGGGTGGTCATGGCCGGGGTGCCGATGCGCACGCCGCTGGTCACCATCGGCTTTTCCGGGTCATTCGGAATCGCGTTCTTGTTGATGGTCATGTGGGCGGCACCCAGCACGGCCTCGGCTTCCTTGCCGGTGATGCCCTTGGCGCGCAGGTCCACCAGCATCACGTGGCTTTCGGTGCGGCCGCTGACGATGCGCAGACCGCGCTGGGTCAGCGTTTCGGCCACGATCTGTGCGTTCTTCACGACCTGTTGCTGGTAGGCCTTGAATTCGGGGGTCAAGGCTTCCTTGAAGGCCACGGCCTTGGCGGCAATGACGTGCATCAGCGGGCCGCCCTGCAGGCCGGGGAAGATGGCGCTGTTGATGGCCTTCTCGTGCTCGGCCTTCATCAGGATGATGCCGCCGCGCGGGCCGCGCAGGCTCTTGTGGGTGGTGGAGGTCACCACGTCGGCGAACGGCACCGGGTTGGGGTACACGCCCGCGGCGATCAAGCCGGCGTAGTGGGCCATGTCCACCATGAAGATGGCGCCGATTTCCTTGGCGATCTTCGCGAAACGCTCGAAATCGATGCGCAGGCTGTAGGCGGACGCGCCGGCCACGATCAGCTTGGGGCGGTGCTCGCGCGCCTTGGCTTCCATGGCGTCGTAGTCGATTTCTTCCTGGGCGTTCAGGCCGTAGGACACGACGTTGAACCACTTGCCCGACATGTTCAGCGGCATGCCGTGGGTCAGGTGGCCGCCTTCGGCCAGGCTCATGCCCATGATGGTGTCGCCGGGCTTGAGGAAGGCCAGGAACACGGCCTCGTTGGCCGAGGCGCCGCAGTGCGGCTGCACGTTGGCGGCGTCGGCACCGAACAGTTGCTTGACGCGGTCGATGGCCAGTTGTTCGGCCACGTCCACGTACTCGCAGCCGCCGTAGTAGCGCTTGCCGGGGTAGCCCTCGGCGTACTTGTTGGTGAGTTGGGTGCCCTGGGCAGCCATCACGGCCGGCGAGGCGTAGTTTTCGCTGGCGATCAGCTCGATGTGGTGTTCCTGGCGCGCGTTTTCGGCCTGGATGGCGGCGAACAGCTCGGGGTCGGTCTGTTCGATGAGGATGTTGCGGTCGTACATGGCAGTCCTGGAGTCGTCGAATGACCCTTGGTGACCAAGGGCTGCCCAGGCGAACGGCACAACACCCGCCGGCGGTGACGGCAGGGCGGCGCGCTTCCCCGTGGTAAGCCCACGTCAGTCACTTGGCGCCGGCCAGGGCCGGCGGGACCTATCGCCAGTCGCGCGCGAACGGGATTTTATCAGGACGCCTGCGGCAGCGCCCCGGTCTGGGTTGGGCTGGCTTCGGCTTCCAGTTCGGCGTCAACGCTCTGTGGCGCTTGGGGGCCTGTGGGCACCACGGTGCGGCGCTGGTGGGCGTTGAAGGCCACGCGCTGGCCCTGGGCCACGCGCTGCAGCCGCTCGTGCTCCGACAGGACCTTGTCGATGTAGTCCTGGCCGCTGCTGGACACCGCGCCGACGTACAGGCGCAGCCCACCTTCGACGCTGCCGGCGCGGCGGATGGTTTCCTGCAGCACCTGGGCCCCGACCCGCAGGTTGCTCACCGGGTCGAACGCGGCCAGGCGGCCACCGAAGTCCTCGTACTTGTCGGCATGCACCCGGGTCATCACCTGCATCAGACCCTGGGCGCCCACCGGGCTGGCCGCGAACGGGTTGAAGCGCGATTCGATCGCCATCACCGCCAGGATCAGCGTCGGGTCCAGGCGGGCGCGGTCGCCGATCTCGAAGGCCTCGGCCACCAGCGCGCCGATGGGTTCCGGCGCCACGCGGTATTTGCGGCTGAGCCAGTCGGCCACCTGGGCCTGCTCGCGGGGCAGGGCCTTGGGGTTGGTCGCGGTCACGCGGTCCACCGCGCTGGGGTCGGCGGGGATCTCGCCGTTCTGCGACTGGCGCTCTTCCAGCCAGCCGAACAGCTGGCGTTCGGCGCTGCTGCGCAGGTCCGGCTGGCTGACGAACAGCACCAGGCAGGCGGCGAGCAGCAGGCCCAGCAGGGCCAGGCTGTTGTGGGTCACGGACACAAAACCCTGGGCCACGTCCTTGAACGCGGTCTGGGTCACTTGCAGGGCCCCGGACAAGCGGGGCATTTGGGGCGCTGGCATAGCACTCTCCTTTCTGGGCGTCGGGGCGGGCGGTTGAAGCCCGGCGGCGCGAGATTGGGGGGTCGCCATCGACCGCCATGGTGCGGTCAACTGGGCCGGTTTCGGCGGCGTCTAAGGGTTCTCACGGATGAAAGTGGCGCGATGTTAGGGGGATCGACATTACCAGTCAATACTTATGAACATTCTTTTTATGCAATAAAAAGAATATGAATTCGGCGCCGCAGGGGCGCCCGTGGGCAAAAAAATGCCAATGAACGGGGGGTGGGCGATTGGCAAAATCAGTTGGCCACAGGGGCCAATGCCACTACACTGAAACTGTCGGTGGTGACGCTTCAAGCACAGTTCCCACCGGCCACTGCCCGCGGTCCAGTCCGCTGGATTGCCTGGCAATCAACGGGAAGCAATACCTTGCTTCCGGCGGGGTGAGACATCCAACTTCCATTCCGCCCATCGGCACGAACTGGGTTCTGCCGAAAGCCCTGGCGGGTGCAGCCTGCCGGGGCTTTTTCTTTTCAGTCCCGGGTCGCGCGGGCCCGCACCGCGTCGATGTAGGCCTGCCCGTCGGGCGGCCGGCCGCTGCGCTGGCTTTCCCAGAGCATGCGGCCCAGGCAGTCCATCACCTGGTGGTGGGCGTCGTGCACCGAATCGAGCCGCGCGGCCAGCAGTTCCACCGCCTGGCGGATGCCCAGGGGCTGGTCGATCGAGCATTGTTCACTGATGCTCAGGTGCATGGACAGGTGCAAGAACGGGTTGTCGCGCGCTTCGGCGGCCTCGTGCATGCGGCGCAAGGCCGCGTCCACGTCGGCCAACTCGGCGTGGTATTCGGGGTGGCGCTGGATCCACTCATGGGCCAGCACCTCGATGGCCTCCATCGGCGCGGCGTGCTGGGCTTTGTCGTACACCGCACAGAAGAAGCGGCGCACATCGGCTTGGGAGGGGGCGAACATGGCTATCGGTTCAAAAAAAGGATCAGATGCGCCAGGCCGGCAGCGACCAGTTGCGCCACAGTGCCAGACCGCGCAGGCCGGCCGTCACCAGCACGCACACCAGCAGGGCCTGGCTCGGGGAGCCGCTGAACTGCCACCAGCCGACGTAGGCCCAGCCGCCCACAAAGGCGCAGACCGCGTAGGGCTGGTGGTCGTGGAAGGCGCGCGGGATTTCGTTGCACACCATGTCGCGCAGCACGCCGCCGAACACGCCGGTGACCACGCCCATGAGCACCGCCACCAGCATAGGCGAGCCGCTGTGCAGGGCCTTGCTCACCCCGGCGGCCGCGAACAGGCCCAGGCCCAGCGCGTCGGGCCACTGCATCGCGCGCTCGGTGGGCTCGAAGTGGCGGTGCCGCACAAACAGCATGGCGCCCACGGTCAGGGCCATCAGGGCCCAGAGCCAGTGCACGTGGGCGGCCCAGAAGAAGGGGCGCTGGTCCAGCAGCAGGTCGCGCAGGGTGCCGCCGCCGAATGCGGCCAGAAAGGTCACGGTGAACACGCCCACCGCGTCCAGGCGCTTGCGCGCGGCCGCGAACAGGCCCGACAGGGCAAACGCCAGCGTGGCGGCCACTTCGACCGCCAGACGCAGGTGCTCGGCCCAGGGATTGAGGTCTTGCATGGGCTGCGATGGTAGCGCTCCGCTACCATGCCTGCCCAGCCATGGACTTTGCCGCTTTACCCTTTGCCCCCATTGCCGACCCGTGGTTCTACGCCGTGGCGGTGCCGGCCGTGCTGCTCATGGGCATCAGCAAAAGCGGATTCGGCTCTGGTTTCGGTTCGCTCGCGGTGCCTTTGATGGCCCTGGCGGTGACCGTGCCGCAGGCCGCGGCCATCCTCATGCCGTTGCTGCTGGTGATGGATGTGCTGGGCATGGCCGCCTTCCGCAAAGACCTGGACCGCCGGCTGCTGGCCTTTCTGCTGCCGTTTGCCCTGCTGGGCACGCTGCTGGGCACGGTGCTGTTCCGGGTCGTCGATGCCCGACTGGTGGCCGGTGTCGTCGGCGTGGTCACCTTGCTGTTCCTGGCCCAGCGGCTGCTGTTTCCCCCGCGCGCCGACGCCCCGGCCCCGCCCCGTTGGGTGGGCGCGGTGCTGACGGTCACCGCCGGTTTCACCAGTTTTGTGGCGCACGCGGGCGGCCCGCCGGTCAACGCCTACGTGCTGCCCTTGCGGCTGCGGCCGGTGGTGTTCACCGCCACCATGGCTTTTCTGTTTTTCGCGGTCAACCTCAGCAAATGGCTGCCCTATGCGTGGCTGGGGCTGCTGGACACGCGCAACTTCGCTACTTCGCTGGTGCTGCTGCCGCTGGCGCCGCTGGGGGTCTGGATCGGGGTGACGCTGGCGCGCCGCATCGACGCCCGGCTGTTTTACTGGCTGATCCACTGGGGCATGGGCCTGACCGGCGTCAAGCTGGTTTGGGACGGCTGGTTCTGAGACGCTGGCCTGTCGCTGGCCGGACAGGGCGCGTCCGCCGCTCGGACTACAGTGGCGGCATGCGCACTTTTTGCACCCTCGACGAACTCGCGGCCTGCGTCGGCCAGCCCGTGGCCGTGAGCGACTGGCACGAAGTCACCCAGGCCCAGGTTCAACGCTTCGCCGACGCCACCGGCGACCACCAGTGGATCCACGTGGACCCCGAGCGCGCGCGGCAGGGGCCGTTCGGCGCGCCTGTGGCGCACGGTTTCCTGACCCTGTCGCTGATGCCGGCGTTTCTGGAGTCGGCCCTGCGGGTCGACGAGGTGCGCATGGGGGTCAACTACGGCATGAACCGGGTGCGCTTCACCGCGCCGGTGCCGGTGGGCAGCCGGTTGCGCGCGCATTTCACGCTGAAAGCCTGCGACCCGATCGAGCCGCGCGGGCGACAATCGACCTGGGACGTGAGCGTGGAGCGTGAGGGCAGCGACAAACCGGTCTGTGTGGCCGAGTTCCTGGCCCGCAGCTATGCCTGAACGGCGCCTGGGTCAGGCGAAGCTCTGCTGGCGCCAGGCCTCGTAGGCCACCACCGCCACCGCGTTCGACAGGTTCAGGCTGCGCTGGCCGGGCCGCATCGGCAGGCGCAGACGCTGCGCGGGCGCAAAGCTGTCGCGCAAGGCCGGGCCCAGGCCGCGGGATTCGGAGCCGAACACCAGCCAGTCGCCGGGCCGAAAGGCCACCTCGTGCACCGCACGGGTGCCGCGGGTGGTCATGGCAAACAGGCGGTCGGGGGCGGGTTGGGCGGTGCGCACCAAGCTGTCCCAGTCGGCGTGGCGCTGGACGTCGGCGTACTCGTGGTAGTCCAGTCCGGCGCGGCGCATGTGCTTGTCGTCCATGGAAAACCCCAGTGGCTCCACCAGGTGCAGCCGGCAGCCGGTGTTGGCGCAGAGCCGGATGACGTTGCCCGTGTTGGGTGGGATTTCGGGCTGGACCAGGACGATGTGAAACATGGGGTGCGGATTATTCCACGCGGTCGGGCGCGGGCGTGCGTGCGAACACCAGCCCGCTCACCCAGGCCGCGCCGGCCGCCCGCAAGACCTGGGCGGCCGCCTGCAGGGTGGCGCCGGTGGTCATCACGTCGTCGACCAGCAGCACCTGGGCGCCGGCCAGCCCGCCGGTGAACCGCGGATCGGCAGTGAAAGCCTGCTGGGCGGCGTCGATGCGCTGGGCGCGGGGCAGGGTGTGGATCGCGGCCCCGCCGACGCTGCGTTGCAGCAGCTGGGCCTGCGCCGGGGCGCTGCCGGGCGTCTGGCGGCGCAGTTGCCGCAGCAGTTCCCAAGCCTGGTTGTAGCCCCGCTCCAGCAGCCGTGGGGTGGGCAGGGGGATCGGGACCAGCAGGTCGGCGGTGCGCAAGGCCTCGGTCACGTCGGGGTCTTCCCGCATCAGCTCGGCCAGATGTCGGGCCCAGGCCGGCTCTTGCTGGAACTTGAAGCGCTGCACCAGGCCGGTCCAAGGGTAAGCGTAGTCCACCCGGGCCAGGCAGCGGTGCAGCACCCCCGGGCCCTCCTGCGTACAGCGGTTGCAGCGCTCCAATCCGGGCGCCAGGGCCAGAGCACAGCCGGGGCAGCGGCGCTGTATCTGGCCCCAGTCCTGCCGGCAACCGTCGCACACCGGGCGCGCCGGCCAGCGGGCACACAGTTCGCAGGTGGCGGGCCAGCGCCAGGCGTCGGGCAACAAGGACATGTCAAGACTATACTGCCGCGACCTTGCCGAGCCACTCCATGAACGCCCCTTCAGACCCGACGCCCGCCGTGCCCGACCTGGACCCGGTGGCGGCGGCCCGCTGGCGCCAACACCCGCGCACCGAGAGCCCCTGGCTTTGCGAAGAAGTTGCTGCCCGCATGGCCCAGCGCCTGGACTGGATGCGTCAGGTGCCCCAGGACTGGGTGCACTGGGCGCCGCTCTGGGGAGGGCTGCGCGGCCACCGGGCCCTGAGCGAGCGCTACCCGCAGGCCCGCGAGTGGCTCGCCGGGGAGCAGGCCGAGGCGGCCCGGCGTGTGCTCGCGCCGCCGCCGGACGGATGGAGGGGATGGACGCAGCGGCTGGTGGGCCGGGCAGAACCCGGTCCTGCGCCGGTGCCCGATGGCGGACAGGGCCTGGCCGACCTGGTCTGGGCCAACCTGGCGCTGCACCTGCATCCCCAGCCCATGGCCTTGCTCAACCGCTGGCGTGAGCTGCTGCGGGTGGGGGGCTTTGTCATGTTCTCCGGTCTGGGGCCCGACACCTTGCACGAACTGCGGGCCGTGCATGCCCGCATGGACTGGTGCCCGCCGGCCCACCCCCTGACCGACATGCACGACTGGGGCGACATGCTGGTCGAGGCCGGCTTCGCCGAGCCGGTGGTGGACATGGAGCGCCTGACCTTGACCTACCCGAGTGCGGAGCGCCTGTTGGCCGACCTGCGCGCCTGGGGGCGCAACCTGCACCGCGAGCGGCCCCGTGGCCTGCGTGGCAAGGGGTACAGGCAGGCGTGGCTCGACGCCGTGGAGCGGTACCTGCCGCGCCAGCCCGACGGCAGCCTGGCGGTCACGGTGGAGGTGATCTATGGTCACGCTTTCAAACCCGAGCCCCGCGTCAAACTGGCGGCCAGCAGCCAGGTGCCGCTGCAAGACATGCGCGCCATGCTGCGCCAGCCGCGGCCCCGTTCCTGAAAGCCCCTGGACGGGCTTTGTCAGGGATTCGGCGGAAAGCCCGGCTACAATTGACATAGATCAAGGTCTGGAGCGTGCCCGCCAAGGTGGCGCCCAGGCCTCGCCTGTGTTTCAGAAGGTGCTTTCCGTGTCTTCAGCCATGCAGTCCTACCGATTCGCCACCGTCACGCCGCAGGGCTTGTGCTGGACCCTCAAGCGCAACTGTTCCCTGACCCCGGCGCAGCTCCTGGCGGCGTATGGTGGGCTGTGTGTGTTGTCCCTGTCGGTGGCCGCGCTGTTCTGGTCCATCGGTGCGGTTTGGGTGTTGCCTTTCACCGCGCTGGAATTGCTGGCTTTGGCGGCGGCGTTTCTCTGGTACGCCCGCCATGCGGCCGACCGCGAGCAGATCCGCCTCGGCCCCGCCAGCCTGGTGCTGGAATGGGAAGACGGTGGGCGCGTGTGCCGGCACGAAGGGGCACGCCAGGGCGTGCGGGTTCGGCCGGTCACCCAGCGCAGCGCGCTGGTGGCGCTGCAGGTGGCCGGGCAAACCGTGTATGTGGGGCGTTTTCTGCGGCCCGACCTGCGCGAGCAGCTGGCCCGGGAAATTCGCCAGGCCTTGCACGGCGCCTGAGCCGGCTGGGGTCTTTGAGGATGCACAGAGGTCAAAAGTTTGGTGTAATCGGTGTTGATATAAATCAATGCTTATATTTGAGGCGAGAAAAGTGAGCACGATGAAGAAGTCAGGACATTCGTTGCGCCGGCTGTGGGCCAGCGCCAAAGCCGGCATCGGCACCCTGTCCCTGGGGGCGGCCGCCTGGGTCTCCACCGCGGCGCACGCGGTGAGCGATCTGCCGGGTGGCCCAGCGGTCAACCAGCTGAACTTCCACCCGCCCGTCACCAAGATCGCCGAAGAGCAGCACTGGCTGCACTGGTTCATGATGGCCATCTGCTCGGTCATTTTCGTGATCGTCTTCGGGGTGATGTTCTACTCCATCGTCAAGCACCGCAAATCCGTGGGCCACAAGTCTCAGGAGCTGCCCGAGCCGATCTGGGTGGAGCTGGGCTGGACCATCGTGCCCCTGCTGATCGTCATCGGCATGGCGTTGCCCGCCACCAAAGTGCTGGTGGCCCAGAAAGACACCACCAACAGCGACCTGACCATCAAGGTCACCGGCATGCAGTGGAAGTGGGGCTACGACTACATCAAGGGCGAGGGTGAGGGTATTGGCTTCCTGTCCACCCTGGACAACAGCCAGCGCGTCGCCTCCGACTCGGGCAAGCCCGAAGCCGTGGACAACTACCTGCTGAAGGTGGACAACCCGATGGTGGTGCCGGTCGGCAAGAAGGTTCGCATCATCACCACCGCCAACGACGTGATCCATGCCTTCATGGTGCCGTCCTTTGGCATCAAGCAAGACGCGATCCCCGGTTTCGTGCGCGACACCTGGTTCCGCGCCGAAAAGACCGGCGACTACTACGGCCAGTGCGCCGAGCTGTGCGGCAAGGAACACGCCTACATGCCCATCCATGTCAAAGTGGTCTCGGCCGAGGAATACACCGCCTGGGTCGATGCCCAGCAGAAGCTGATGGCCGCCAAGGCCGACGACCCGAACAAGGTCTGGACCCTGGCCGATCTGGTCAAGCGCGGCGAGTCCGTGTACGCCGCCAACTGCGTGGCCTGCCATCAGGCCAATGGCAAGGGCGCCGGCCCGATCAAGCCGCTGGACGGCGCCGCGGTGGTCACCGCTGCCGATCCGTCGCAGTTCGTGCAGATCCTGCTCAACGGCGCTGCCGGTGGGGCCATGCCGTCCTGGAAACAACTGTCGGACACGGAAATTGCCGCTGTCATGACCTTTGCGAAGAACAGCTGGTCGAACAACACCGAGCAGCTGGTGCAGCCCGCTGAAGTGCTGGCCGCGCGCAAGTGACCCGGCTTTGGAATTACTGAAACGAGGAAAATGCCATGAGTGCAGTTCTTGATCACCACGACGCGCACGCGCACGATCATGACCACCACGCGCCCACCGGCTGGCGCCGCTGGGTGTTCGCCACCAACCACAAAGACATCGGCACGCTGTACCTGCTGTTCAGCTTTGCGATGTTGATGGTGGGCGGCGTGCTGGCCCTGCTGATCCGCGCCGAGCTGTTCCAGCCGGGTCTGCAACTGGTGAACCCGGAGTTGTTCAACTCCTTCACCACCATGCACGGCATCATCATGGTGTTCGGGGCCATCATGCCGGCCTTTGTGGGTTTCGCCAACTGGATGCTGCCGCTGCAAATCGGCGCCTCCGACATGGCCTTTGCCCGCATGAACAACTTCAGCTTCTGGCTGATGGTGCCCGCCGCCATCATCATCGTGCTGTCGTTCTTCATGCCCGGTGGCGCCCCCGCCGCCGGCTGGACGCTGTACGCCCCGCTGACGCTGCAGATGGGTCCGTCCATGGACGCCGCCATCTTCGCGATGCACATCCTGGGCGCCTCGTCCATCATGGGCTCGATCAACATCATCGTGACCATCCTCAACATGCGCGCCCCGGGCATGACACTGATGAAGATGCCGATGTTCGCCTGGACCTGGCTGATCACCGCCTACCTGCTGATCGCCGTGATGCCTGTGCTGGCTGGCGCCATCACCATGACGCTGACCGACCGCCACTTCGGCACCAGCTTCTTCAACCCCGCCGGCGGCGGTGACCCGGTGATGTACCAGCACATCTTCTGGTTCTTCGGCCACCCCGAGGTGTACATCATGATCCTGCCGGCCTTCGGCATCGTGAGCCAGGTCGTGCCCGCCTTCGCGCGCAAAAAGCTGTTCGGTTACGCCTCCATGGTGTATGCCACCGGCTCCATCGCCATCCTGTCCTTCGTCGTGTGGGCGCACCACATGTTCACCACCGGCATGCCGGTGACCGGCCAGCTGTTCTTCATGTACAGCACCATGTTGATCGCCGTGCCCACGGGTGTGAAGATCTTCAACTGGATCGCCACCATGTGGAAGGGTTCGATGACCTTTGAGACCCCGATGATGTGGGCCGTGGGCTTCATCTTCGTGTTCACCATCGGTGGCTTCACCGGCCTGATCCTGTCGATGGCCCCCATCGACATCAACTTCCAGGACACCTACTACGTCGTGGCCCATTTCCACTACGTGCTGGTGGCCGGCTCGCTGTTCGCCATGTTCGCGGGTGTTTACTACTGGCTGCCCAAGTGGACCGGTGTGATGTACAGCGAATTCCGCGGCAAGCTGCACTTCTGGTGGTCGATGATCTCTTTCAACATCACCTTCTTCCCGATGCACTTCCTGGGTCTGGCCGGCATGCCCCGCCGCTACGCCGACTACCCGATGCAGTTCGCCGACTTCAACGCCATCGCGTCGGTGGGTGCCTTTGCCTTCGGTTTTGCCCAGGTTTACTTCTTCCTGTTCGTGATCATCCCCGCGATGCAGGGCAAGGGCGAAAAGGCCGTGCAGAAGCCTTGGGAAGGTGCCGAGGGCCTGGAATGGGAAGTGCCGTCGCCGGCCCCGCACCACACCTTTGAGAACCCGCCCAAGCTGGACGTGACCGCCACCAAGGTCATCGGCTGAACCGACACCACGCACCACCATGACGCCTGAACAACGCAAGCACAACGTCAAGCTGGGGTTGATCCTCGCTTCGGTGGCGCTGGCCTTCCTGGTCGGCTTCGTGGGCAAGTTCGTGCTGTTTGGAAAGTGAGCCGTATGTCGCTGCGCAAGGAAAACCTCAAGGTGACCGGCAAACTGGCCGTGATTGCCTTGGGCATGTTTGCCTTCGGTTACGCGCTGGTGCCCATCTACCGCGCCATTTGCGAGATGACGGGCATCAACGTGTTGGCGCTTTCGGAGCGTCAGGTCCCGGGCATGGGCCCGACGCTGCCGGCCAACACCCAGGTGGACACCTCGCGCAAGATCACCATCGAGTTCGACACCAACGTGCGTGGCCCCTGGGACTTCAAGCCCCTGGTGCGCTCGATGGAGGTCCACCCGGGCGAGCTGACCACGGTGATGTACGAGTTCCAGAACATCCAGAACCGCACCATGGCGGCGCAGGCGATTCCGAGCTACGCGCCGCGCCAGGCGGCCAACCATTTCAGCAAGGTCGAGTGTTTCTGCTTCACGCAGTACACCCTGGCTCCCGGCGAGAAGAAAGAGTGGCCGGTGGCCTTCGTCATCGACCCGCGCCTGCCCAAGGATGTGACCACCATCACCCTGTCGTACACCTTCTTCGAGGTGGGCGGCAAAACGCCGGAGGCGCCGACCGCGCAGCTGGCGCCCCGGGTGGTGCCAGCCATCACGGCGGCGGAGGCTTCATGAACACCCCCGCACACACACGCAAGGGCGCCTTGCTGGACACGGTCCGGGCGGTGCTCTGGGGTTTTCTGGGGGTGCGGCGCAAAAGCGATTTTCAGCACGACATCGCCAAGCTCAACCCGATCCACTTGCTGGTGGTCGGGGTGGTGCTGGCCATTGTGTTCGTGGCCGTCCTGATGGGTGTCGTCTTCTGGGTGACCCGTTGACCGCTGCACTGGGCAAAGAATTTAATTTAACAATCAAGCGCAAGTAGGAGTGAGCATGTCCGCAGCAACGCATGGCCAGACGCCATACTATTTCGTCCCCGGGCTGTCCCGGCACCCGGTCATGTCCGCGATCGGTCTGTTCTTTGTCGCGCTCGGCGCCGGCCAGTGGATCAACGGCGTGGCCTGGGGCAAATTCTCGGTGGCCTTCGGTCTGGCCTGGTGGCTGATCGTGCTGTACCAGTGGTTCCGCGATGCGGTGGCCGAGAGCGAAGGTGGCCTCTACGGCCGCAAGATCGACATCTCCTACCGCTGGAGCATGAGCTGGTTCATCTTCTCGGAGGTGATGTTCTTTGGCGCCTTCTTCACCGCGCTGTGGTGGGCCCGCACCCATTCGGTGCCGGCGCTGGGCAACATCGAAAACGCGCTGCTCTGGCCCGACTTCCAGTCGATCTGGCCGTCGGTCATGGCCGGCGTCACCGCGTCGCCCGCTGGCATCGTCGAGCCCTTCCAGACCATGGGTCCGTTCTGGTTGCCCACCATCAACACCGCGCTGCTCCTGACCTCGGGCGTGACCCTGACCATCGCCCACCACGCGATCCAGGACGGCAACCGCAGCAAGACCATCGCCTTCATGTGGCTGACGGTGCTGCTGGGCGTGGTGTTCCTGTTCGTGCAGGGCTACGAGTATTCCCACGCCTACGCCGACCTGAACCTGCGCATGGACTCCGGCATCTTTGGTTCCACCTTCTACATGCTGACCGGCTTCCACGGCTTCCACGTCTTCGTGGGCATGCTGATGCTGCTGTTCATCACCCTGCGCCTGCAAAAGGGTCATTTCACCAAGGAGCGCCATTTCGGTTTCGAAGGCGCCGCCTGGTACTGGCACTTTGTGGACGTGGTGTGGCTGGGTCTGTACATCCTGGTTTACTGGATGTGATGGGTCGGCCGAACCCGGCAAGACAAAAAAGCGCCCTGGGGCGCTTTTTTGTTGTGGTGGCGCAGGCCGTTCTGCTTGGCGCCACGAAAATGTCGGGTGTCAGCGCAAGGGCAGTCCGGTGGGCTGGATCCAGCCCATCAGGTAAGCGACCAGGACCGCGATGAACAGCAGCACCGACAGGCCGATGCGCACCGTCAGGGCGCGGGCCATGCGGCGCGACTTGGTGGCGTTGGCGTCGTTGGAGTGGCCGCGCATCATGGAGACCAGGGCCACGCCCAAACTGCCGACGATGAGCACAAATGCCAGGATCACAAGGTAAGTCATGACGGGAATTATCCGATGAGTCGCGCCTTGCGCGCGTCGGCCCGCCGTTGGTGGGTGGCTTTGGCTGCGGCGGTCGGGGTGGCGGTGACCGCTTCCCTGGGGTTTTGGCAGCTGGGGCGGGCCGAGCTGAAGGCCGGCCTGTGGGCACAGCGCGAAGCCCGCGAGACCCTGGCCCCGGTGGGCTGGGAGGCGCTGGACTCGGTGCAGCCGGGCGGCGACACGAGCGGCCTGCACGACCGCCGTGCCACGCTGCAGGGCCGCTGGCTGCACGAGGCCACGGTGTTCCTGGACAACCGCCCGATGAACGGCCGCACCGGCTTCATCGTGGTCACGCCCTTGCTGCCCAGCCACGGCGGGCCGGCCTTGCTGGTGCAGCGGGGCTGGGTGCCGCGCCGCATGGACGACCGCACCGCGTTGCCGCCGGTGCCCCAGCCCGACGGCACAGTGGCCGTGGCCGGGCGTTTGGCCCCAGCCCCTTCGCAGCTTTATGCCTTCGGCGAGGACGCCCCCGGGCCGATCCGGCAAAATATCGACCTGTCGGCCTATGGGGCCGAATGGTCGCTGCGGCTCCACCCCCTGTCGCTGCAGCAGTCCGCACCCGATACCCCCGACGGCATGACCCGCGATTGGCCCCGCGTTGGGGCCGACGTCCACAAGCACTACGGCTACGCCTTGCAATGGTTTGGCCTGGGTGCGCTCATCACGATCTTGTATGTCTGGTTCCAAATCCTCGTCCCACGGCGCCGGCGCGGCTGACGCCCACGCCCGCCAGACCGCCCGCGACGAACCGCTGACCCTGACGGTGCATTCCCTGCCCCGCGCCGAGCCCGGCACCGCGCGCGACCCGGCCATGACCCGGTCGGGTCGCTGGAAGATGTTCCTGGTGCTGCTGGTGTGCGCCTCGCCGGTCATCGCTTCCTACCTGACCTACTACGTCATCCGACCTGAAGGCCGGCGCAACTACGGCGAGCTGATCGAGCCGCAGCGGCCCATGCCGGCGCTGCGCGGGACCAACAACGCCGGCCAGCCCCAGGTGCTGACCGACCTGAAGCACCAGTGGCTGTTCATCAGCGTGGCCGACAGCGCCTGCAACGCCCAGTGCGAGCGGCACCTGTACCTGCAGCACCAGCTGCGCGAGGGCTTGGGCCGCGAAAAGGATCGGATGGATTGGGTGTGGTTGCGCACCGGCGCCCCGGAGTTGTCCGACGTGTTGAAGAAGGCCACCGAAACGGCGGTGGTGCTGCACCTGCCGGAATCCGACATCGCCGGCTGGCTCGAGCCGGCCCCGGGCCAGCGGCTGAGCGACCACCTGTACGTGGTGGACCCCTTGGGCAACTGGATGATGCGTTTCCCGGCCGAGGCCGAGCCCGCCAAGGTGCGGCGCGACCTGGACCGGCTCTTGCGCGCCTCCAGTTTCTGGGACCGGGCGGGGCGCTGAGCATGGACGCACAAGCCTTGTACGACTACAGCCCCGTGCTGCGCCTGATGGGGCTGGGCCTGGTGATCGCCCTGGGGCCACTGGCCTGGGTCTGGCTGCGCCGGCGCGACGCCAGCCCGGCCCAGCGCCTGGCCTGGCTCACCGGCCTGACCCTGTTCCTGACCTTTGACCTGGTGCTGTTCGGCGCCTTCACCCGGCTGACCGATTCTGGTCTGGGCTGCCCGGACTGGCCCGGCTGCTACGGCAGTGCCAGTCCCATCGGGGCGAGCGCGTCCATCGCCGCGGCCCAGGAAGCCATGCCCACCGGGCCGGTGACGTTCTCCAAGGCCTGGATTGAGATGATCCACCGCTACCTGGCGACCGCGGTGGGGGTGCTGATTCTGGTGCTGGCCAGCGTGAGCTGGTTCGAGCGCCGGCGCCTGCAGCAGTCGCTCTTCTGGCCCCTGGTGACCCTGTTCTGGGTCTGCCTGCAGGGCGCGTTTGGCGCCCTGACGGTGACCATGAAGCTGTTTCCGGCCATCGTCACCCTGCACCTGCTGGGCGGCATGGCCCTGCTGGCCTTGCTGCGGCTGCAGGCGGTGCGCTACCAGCAGTTGCTGGAACCACCGTCGGCCCACCAACGCCCGGGTGCCGGTACCCGCTGGGCGCTGTGGGCCATGTTCGGGTTGCTCTGGGTGCAGATTGCGCTGGGTGGCTGGGTCAGCACCAACTACGCGGTGCTGGCCTGTCGCGACTTCCCCACCTGCCAGGGCAGCTGGTGGCCGGTCATGGACTTTGCCGGCGGCTTCGAGTGGTGGCGCGAATTGGGCCAGCGCCGCTCGGGCGACGCCATTCCCTTCCCGGCCCTGACCGCCATCCACTACACCCACCGCCTGGTGGCCTACGGCGTGCTGCTGGCCCTGGCGGCCCTGGCTTGGCACCTGCACCGCCGCGAAGGCCGCGCCGACCAGGCCCGCACCCTGCTGCTGCTGGGCGGCTGGCAGTTGCTGACCGGCCTGTCCAACGTGGTGCTCGAGTGGCCGCTGGTGGCCGCCGTGGCCCACACCGGCGGCGCCGCCGCCCTGGTGGTGGTGCTGACCGGCTGGCTGACCCAGGCCCACCCCCGTGGTGTTGAGACCGCGCCACCCCCGACCGCCCACGGATACCCCGCATGAGTGCCACCGAGACCTCCCTGACCGCTCCCTTGCCGCCCACTTGGCGGCAGTTTTACGCGCTGATGAAGCCCCGCGTCATCCAGCTCATCGTCTTTTGCGCGCTGATCGGCATGGTGCTGGCCGTGCCCGGGGTGCCCAGCGCGGCGCAGGTGGGCACGGCCGCACTGGCCTGTCTGGGCATCTGGCTGGTGGCCGGTGCGGCGGCGGCGTTCAACTGTGTGGTCGAGCAGCACATCGACGCCAAGATGAAGCGCACCGCCTGGCGGCCGACCGCCAAGGGCGAACTGACCAACGCCCAGACCCTGACGTTTTCGGCGCTGCTGTGTGCGCTGGGCTCGGTCCTCCTCTACGTCTGGGTCAACCCGCTGACCATGTGGCTGACCTTTGCCACCTTTGTCGGTTACGCCATCGTTTACACCGTGGTGCTCAAGCCGCTGACGCCGCAGAACATCGTGATCGGCGGGGCCTCGGGCGCCATGCCGCCGGTGCTGGGCTGGGCCGCCATGGCCGACACCGTGACGCCCGAGGCGCTGGTGCTGTTCCTGATCATCTTCCTGTGGACGCCGCCGCACTTCTGGGCGCTGGCCCTGTACCGGGTGGAGGACTACCGCAAGTCCGGCCTGCCGATGCTGCCGGTGACCCACGGCTCCGAATTCACCCGGCTGCAGATCTTCCTCTACACCCTGATCCTGTTCGCGGCCTGCCTGCTGCCCTTCATGCTGCGCATGAACGGCTGGCTCTACCTGGCGGTGGCGGTGGCGCTGAGCGTGGGCTTCACCGGCTACGCCTGGGCGCTGTGGCGCAACTATTCCGACCAGTTGGCCCGCAAAACCTTCCGTTTTTCCCTGATCCACCTGTCGCTGCTGTTCGCGGCGATGCTGCTGGACCATTACCTGGTGTGAGCCCTATGCCTGTTGTGTCTTCCCGTCGCCGCGCCCTGTGGGCCCTGGCCATCGCCGCCGTGTTGCCCTGGGCCCTGACGGCCTGCAGCGAACAGCCGGCCTTCGTGGGCATCGACATCACCGGGGCCGATTACGCCACCGGTTTCGACCTGACCGACCACAACGGCCAGCGCCGCACCCTGAAGGACTTTGAGGGCAAGGCGGTGGTGGTGTTCTTCGGCTTCACCCAGTGCCCGGACGTCTGCCCGACCTCGCTGGGGGAACTGGCGCAGGCCAAGGCCCTGCTGGGTGCCGACGGCGACCGGCTGCAGGGCCTGTTCGTCAGCGTGGACCCGGAGCGCGACACGCCGGAGGTGATGCGCGAGTACATGGCCAATTTCGACCCCAGCTTTCTGGCCTTGTACACCACGCCCGAGGCTTTGCCGGCGCTGGCCCAATCGTTCAAGGTGTACTACAAAAAGGTCGAGGGCCAGACCCCGACCAGCTACACCATGGACCATTCGGCGGGCAGCTACGTGTACGACCCGAAAGGGCGCATCCGCCTGTACCACCGCTACGGCAGCGGCGCCCAGGCGCTGGCCAGCGACGTCAAACGCCTGCTGTCGGAGTGAGCCACCGGACGGCGCGGCACCCGGCCCGGGGCGACCGGGCCAGGTGATGGGCCGCGTCAGCCCAGTTTGTCCTGCTCCGAGGTGAAAGCGTCGGCGTAGAACTCGTCGGCCGGCAGGCCGGCGGCCAGGTAGTCGCGCTGCGCCGACTCGACCACGATGGGCGCGCCGCAAGCATAGACCTGGTGGCCCGACAGGTCGGGGCAGTCTTCCAGCACCGCGCGGTGCACAAAGCCGGTGCGGCCGGTCCAGCCGTCTTCGGGCAAGGCGTCGGACACCACCGGCACGTAGCGCAGCTGCGGCATGTCGGCGCACTGGGCCTCGACCCAGTCGCTTTGGTACAGGTCGGCGGGGCGGCGGCCGCCCCAGTACAACCTCACCGGGCGTTGGATGTTCTTGAAGCGCAGGTGCTCGATCAGGGCCTTGATCGGCGCGAAGCCGGTGCCCGAGGCCAGCAGGACGATGGGCTTGTCGCTGTCCTCGCGCAGGTAAAAGCTGCCGTAGGGGCCTTCGATGCGCAGGATTTCCTTTTCTTTCATGCCGCCGAACACGTGGTCGGTGAACTTGCCGCCGGGCATGTGGCGGATGTGCAGTTCCATGGTCGGGGCTTCGGCCTGGCGGTGCGGCGCGGTGGCCATGGAGTAGCTGCGGCGTGCGCCATCGCGCAGCAGGAACTCGACGTACTGGCCGGCGTGGTACTGGAAGGTGTCGCTGGCCGGGAGCTGCAGCGTCAGCACCATCACGTCGGGAGAGGCCTTGGCCAGGGCGGTGACGCGCACCGGCATCTTCTTGATCGGAAAGGCCCCGGCCTCGGTCACCTGGCGCGACTCCAGCACCACGTCGCTGGTGGCGGTGGCGCAGCAGGTGAGCACAAAGCCGGCGGCTTCTTCGTCGGCGCTCAGGGCCTTGCTCTGGTGCGGGCCGTGCACCACGCTGCCTTCGAGCTTTTTGCACTTGCAGGAGCCGCAGGCGCCGTCCTTGCAGCCATAGGGCAGGCCGATGCCTTGGCGGATGCCGGCGGCCAGGATGGCCTCGTCGGGCTGGGCGGTGAAGGTGCGCCCACTGGGCTGGACGGTGATCTGGAATGTCATACTGTGCGGGGTGGTGCGGGCGCCCGGTGCGCCCGAGAGCCGGGGATTTTCTCAAATTTGCGAGGCTGCATGGTCTGGATGGGGGCTTTGCCGGCGCGGTTCCGCCGCGAACGGGTGTTGGTGGTGGGGTGTGGTGACGTGGGGCTGCGCAGCGTGCAGGGGCTGGGCGCGGGCCGGCGTGCCCGGGTGCTGGCCCTGACCTCGTCGCCCGAACGGGTGCCCGGCTTGCGCCAGGCCGGGGTGACGCCTCTGCTGGGCAACCTGGACGACCCGCGCAGCTTGCAGCGCCTGGCGGGGTTGGCCACGCGGGTGCTGCACCTGGCGCCGCCGCCGAACGAGCCGGCCGGCGGGGTGCAAGACCCGCGCAGCCGCGCCCTGGCCCAGGCCCTGGCGCGGCGCGGCCGCCCGGTGCGCCTGGTGTACGGTTCCACCACCGGGGTGTACGGCGACTGCCAGGGCGCCTGGGTGGACGAAACCCGTCCGGTGGCGCCCGACACCCCCCGGGCCCGGCGCCGGGTGGACGCCGAGGGCTACCTGCGTTGGTGGGGCCGAGCCTATGGGGTGGCGGTGGCGGTGCTGCGCATTCCGGGCATCTACGCCCACGACCGGGCCGGCGGCGCCCGCGAGCGCCTGCTGCGGGGCACGCCGGTGCTGCGCCCCGAGGACGACGTGTACACCAACCATGTCCAGGCCGACGACCTGGCCCAGGCCTGCGTGCGCGCGCTCTGGCGCGCCCCGGCGCAGCGGGTGTACCACGCCTGCGACGACACCGACCTGAAGATGGGCGACTACTTCGACCTGGCCGCCGATGTGCTGGGCTTGCCTCGACCCCAACGCATCGCTCGGGCCGAGGCTCCGCACCGGGTGTCGCTGATGGTGCTGAGCTTCATGAACGAGTCGCGCCGCCTGCGCAACGACCGGCTCAAGCGCGAACTGGGCTGGACCCCGCGCTACCCCACGGTGCGCGAGGGGCTGCAGGCTCAGGCCGGGGTGCCCAGGGTGGTGTAGAGCAACCAGGCGGTGTAGCCGGCAAAGGTCAGCACCAGCAGGGCGCCTTCCCAGCGGTTGATACGCCCGGGTTGGCCTTGGTGGCCGTAGCCCAGCACGAACAGCGCCAGCGTCAGGGCGCCCATCACCGCCATGTCGCGCGTCAGCACCGCCGACTCCACCGCCATGGGCTGGATGGCCCCGGCCAGACCCACCACCGCCAAGGTGTTGAACAGGTTGGAGCCCAGCACGTTGCCCAGCGCCAGGTCGTGCTCGTTCTTGCGTGCCGCCGCCACGCACGAGGCCAGTTCGGGCAGCGAAGTGCCCACGGCCACCACAGTCAGACCGATGACCAGGTCGCTCACGCCCAGGCTCTGCGCGATGGTGACCGCGCCCCACACCAGCAGCCGCGAACTGGCGACCAGCAGCAGCAGGCCGGCGGCCAGCCAGAACCAGGCCTTGCCGATGGCCAGGGGGTGGGCGTCGAGCTCGGCCTCGGTTTCGGTGCCCAGGGCGTCGGGTCCGCTGCGCAGCCCTTCACGCACCGACCAGGCCAGCAGCAGGCCGAAGACGCCGAGCAGGATCCAGGCGTCGGTGCGGCCGATGTCGAGGTCCCACACGAGTCCGACCGACAGGGCGGTGATGCCGGCCAGGATGGGCAGTTCCTTGCGCAGGATGCTGGACTGGACCACGATGGGGCTGATGAGCGCCGTCAGGCCCAGGATGAGGGCGATGTTGGCGATGTTGGAGCCGTAGGCGTTGCCCAGCGCGATGCCGGGGCTGCCCTCCATGGCAGACAGCACCGACACCGCCATTTCGGGGGCCGAGGTGCCAAAGCCGACGATGACCACCCCGATGAGCAGGGGCGGCAGGCTGAAATGACGGGCCACGGCGGCCGCGCCGTCGATGAATTTGTCGGCCGACCAGACCAGAATGGCCAGACCCGCCAAAACCGCCAGCAAAGGCATCCACATGGTTCAGTTCCTGTGCGTTGGGAAAACAAAGAAAAAGGGCAACATCTTGTGAATGTTGCCCTTTTTAGAGTTTGGTGCCGGGGGCCGGACCTCAGGCACCTCAAAAAAATCTCTAAGTGATTGATTTTCAAGAACTTCTTTGTGGAAGTTGATGAATAACTACCACGGATATTACCACGCAAGGTGATGACCCCAGCGACTCAAGTGGCGGTGTGGCGGTGTGGCGTCACTGTGTGGTGGTCAAACCATCGTGGGTGGGAACATTTTCCGAACAAATCTCAGCCACGACCAGCATTGAGCGAATACCGTGAATCCCCCCGTGCCCGGGTGGCAAGGGCCGGCAATTTTGGGGCTTACTTATCCTTGGGCAGGTACTGCTGGATGCTCGCAAGGACGGACGCCTTGTGCTTGAAGAGGTCAGTGAGTCGTTCAATGTCGTGCTTTGTCTCACCGTCTTCAATGAAGATCCCAACTTGAAGGGCCTTCTTCCTGTTGAAGTACAGGCGGGCAATCGGTCGGCGGTTGTTGTCTTTGTAAAGGATCGCGCAGTAGGACTTCGCATCCCTCATCACGATATCCTCGGGATCGACGATCTCGGACCCAATCGCTTGGATGATTCGATGGGCCGCCACTTCTTCTTCTGTGGTGATGATTTCACGGTCATCCGACGACGCATCTTGCGTTACTTCGTTCGGAGTTGCAGATGCGGGTGCAGATGTGGGCGTGACCACAGCAGGCGCATCGGTCATGGCTGACTTCAACCGCAAGTTGATTGAGTCATTCATGAATGCTTCCAAGGCCCGACGAGTCAATTCCGTGTACTGTTCCTTGACCTGAGCAGTGAATCTGGCGCCGGGCAAGACACGACTTACCAGCAAACGTACCAAGTCTTCCGATGGACTGGCAAACTCATTCCGAATCTCTGTCAAGAGAGCGCGGAGGTACTTGAGGTTGCTTGCCGTGCTGACGATGGTCTCGACATCAAACCCGGGCTTGCTGAACTTCTTGAGTTCGTTCACAGCAGCTTCGTTGAAGTCCAGCAGATTGAACTCAAAGAAAGGCCGTTCGTCCATCTTGTTGGGCGCCTCCAAGTCCGTGTAGAACAAGTACCTTGCCCCATCAGTCAAAACACCGAAACGGGCTTCCGTGACCGTGAAGTAGCGGAACAGTTGCCCAGCGTGCTTGGCTTCGAGAGGTGCATCAACCTGCTTGCACTCGATCAAGATCATGATCTTGTTGTCGAGCTTGATCGCATAGTCAACCTTCTCCCCCTTCTTCACTCCATGATCAGCGGTGTGTTCTGGGATGACCTCTGCGGGGTTGAAAACGTCATAGCCAAGAGCCTGAATGAAGGGGAGGATGAATGCCGTTTTCACAGCCTCCTCCGTCTTCACATGATCGCGCTGCCTCTTAATGCGGTTGGACAATTCGGTCAAACGGTCGATGAGATCCACAGGCCACTCCACTGTTAGGTTATTGATGTTCTAGTGTATTACCACCAAGGTGATCATTCTGCTGCATAAGTTGGCTCGGAAGGTGCACCCCATGAGCCATCCTTCGGGACCATCCTCCATGTTGGATCAAAGCTGTTGACATTCAATGAGCCACCCTGCAAAATTTGAGCCATAGGTTTTGATCCTATGTGTTCTTGCAGGAGAGAGTGACCCATGTCAGCAGTAATTGCCTATGTCCGTGTCAGCACCGATGACCAGACCACGGAGAACCAGAAGAGGGACATAGAGGCCCGCTACAGCGTTTCCAAGTGGTTTCGGGAGGAAGGTATTTCTGGAGTGATTCCAGCCGCTCAGCGGCCCGCTATGGCCCAGCTTCTGGCCTATGTGCGGGAGGGTGACACAGTGATCGTGACAGCCATCGATCGACTCGGACGCAACACCATCGACGTACTGACCACGGTCGAAACGCTCAAGGCCAAGGGGGTGTCCTTGGTGTCCATGCGGGAGGGGTTCGACTTGGCAACCCCAGCAGGAGAGTTCATGCTCACCATGCTTGCCGCTGTGGCGAAGCTGGAGAGGGATAACATCAAGGCCCGACAGATGGCCGGGATTGAGAGGGCGAGGGCTGAAGGTAAGAACCTTGGGCGAGAGAAGGTGATCGACGATGCCACGGTGGCCCAGTGGCGAGACGACAGCAGCGCCAGCATCAAGGCCACGGCGGATCACTTCGGTATCTCGACGGCATCGGTCAAGAGGGCGTGTCAGGCGTTGAGGTCCGCTTTGCCTGCTCGATAGACGGCATCATCTGTGCAGGAAGCCCAAAAAGCCGCTCAGAGGCCCGCTATGGCCTTTTTCTTCGCTTTGAGTAGGGTGGGTTCCATCTCAATCAAAAACGGCTCCTCATGGCTTTTGGGTGGCTTTATGGTGGCTTCTGTTCTGGGGCATCCATCGATCACAGTCACGCTATTACCACACAGTTATGGGGGAGAAACTCCTCCGGGGAACTCAAGGTGCGCTCGGTGAAGACTGCGTACTCGTTCCCGCTAACTGGCACTTTACGTCTCTGACTCTTCGTTGTGGACCGTGGTCCTACCCCAAACGGGTAGTTGACCCACCGCACCGGGGGGAACATCAGACACGAGAGGTAGGGGAGGTGGTAGCCCCCTGTCGAACTCGGACGACCCATCAAGTCATGGGGTGTGCTGGGTAGCGGGGAATCTAAGGTGGCTGGTGAAGACTTCCTCTTCAGTTTCACCTTAGGTTCCCTACAGTGTTACCGAACAGTTGGTGGTGATGATGATTTACTCACGATCCAGTTCTAACCTCGTCAACCTCTCATGACCTCTGCCCCTTCTTCGGGGAGCCTGTCCAAAAACAGGCTGTCATGGGAGGTTTTTTTTACTGACCTATAGCCCCACCTTTTCCAGCCACTCACGCTTGATCTCAAGCCCATGACCATACCCGTACTTGTCCCCCACATCTTTTGACGCATGACCGTCGATGGCAAAAAGCACCTCTCTTGGACACCCAGCGTTACGAAGTCTGTCAGCGAGTGTGTGGCGGAAGCAATGGGAGGTGCCGTCCGTGACAGCCTGCCTGATGAACTTGTTGGCTGCACCTGAGGCTGAGTCGGCCTTGCACCCCTTGTCGGAGGTGTAGCGAGGAAAGGCGAACCGCTGCCCCGGCCTGACGCTGCTCACGATCCGCTGCGCGGCCCATAGGGACGCACCCACCAGTGGCACCTTACGGGCGCTGCCTTCGTTCTTGAGAGAGCGCCAAGGGTGTTCCTGAATGACGATGTGGGGGACTGGGTGATCAAGCACGATGTCAGACAAGGCCAAGCCAGCCACTTCAGCAATCCTTGGCCCAGTGTCGATCATCAAGGCTACCAGCCAGCGAAGGTCATCATCAAGCGATTGACACTGGCGATAGATGGTCTGAAGCTCATCGCCTGTGAACACCTTGCGCTTGATCTTGTCCTTGCCCTCATCGGGTATGGCAAGCCGGGCGAAGGGGTTAGCTATCGTTAGGCTGTTTTCGTGAATCCATGTGTTGAAGATGGCAGTCAGCACATTCAACCGACGCCTGACAGTTGTTGTCTTCTGCCCAGCTTCTAGGCACTTCTCTACGTACAGGCGAGCGTCTGCCCTGACGAATGTGTCTATGGGCTTATCGCCAACGATAGCAGTCAGGCCGTTCATCGTCCGGGTCTGGTCCTCAACGAACTTCGCATTGTTGCGGCGTTTGTGAACGCTGAGGTACAGGGCTAGTGCATCAGATAAGCGGGTGTCCTTCTTGCCAGACAATCTTCGACCAGCCTCGATCTCTACTGGTGTCAGATACTGCTCCGAATCCGCATACTCGTAGGCGTGTTCTGGGTCTTCCTGCCTTGCTGCCCACTCTTGTTTTTTCTCGTCAATGTGGTCACGCAGGAGTTCCAGCGCCATCGGATCGTTGTCCTGACTGAACGGCTTCAGTCCCCATCCCTCAAGCCACTTGTCCGCATGGACTGCCAGTGCCTTTGGTGAAAGTTCAGGCGCAGTCCTCATGGCCTCCCACTCGGACTCGTAGTGCCTGTTGAGTCGCTCAACCTTTCGGGCCACTTTGAGCGGGTCCGAGGTCTTCAGGTTGACTTTGACGTTTTTGTTCGGGTAACGGTCGTGCAGATCAGCGGGGACGGCACGTTGGTAGAAGACAGTGTTACCTCGGGTGTAGGTGTACTTGATCTTCACTTGCAAGGGGCCAAATGTCAGGAGCATGGGGCAGAACTACCACAGTTTCTACCACAAAGAAGCTCGCTACAAAGGAAAAAGCCTAAGTAGATCAACTACTTAGGCTTTTTTGATGGTGCCGGGGGCCGGACTCGAACCGGCACGGAGGATTACTCCGGCAGATTTTGAATCTGCTGCGTCTACCAATTTCGCCACTCCGGCTGCATAGCAGACCGAAATTATGTCACACCGCTGGGCGGTTCTTTGGCCTCGGTGCAAAATCCTGCCATGAGCACCGCCAAACCCACCCCCGCCACCGCCCCGGCCCGCAAGCCGGCCGCCCGCCGCAAGCCGCGCAGCTACCCCACCATCGAAGCCGCGATCGGCAACACCCCGTTGGTGGCGCTGCAGCGCATCGGCGCCGAGGCCAACCGCGCACGGGGCAACGTGGTGCTGGGCAAGCTCGAAGGCAACAACCCCGCCGGTTCGGTGAAGGACCGCCCGGCGCTGTCCATGATCCAGCGCGCGCAGGAGCGCGGCGAAATCGCCCCCGGCGACACCCTGATCGAGGCGACCTCGGGCAACACCGGCATCGCGCTGGCCATGGCCGCCGCCATCAAGGGCTACCGCATGGTGCTGATCATGCCGGAGGACCTGAGCATCGAGCGCGCCCAGACCATGAAGGCGTTTGGCGCGGAGCTGATCCTGACGCCCAAGAGCGGCGGCATGGAGTACGCGCGCGACCTGGCCGACAAGATGGTGGCCGAGGGCAAGGGCAAGGTGCTGGACCAGTTCGCCAACCCGGACAACCCGCGCATCCACTATGAAACCACCGGACCGGAGCTGTGGGCGCAGACCGGTGGGCAGATCACCCACTTCGTCAGTGCCATGGGCACCACCGGCACCATCACCGGGGTGTCGCGCTTCCTGAAGGAAAAGAACCCGGCGATCCGCATCATCGGCGCGCAGCCCAGCGAGGGCTCGCGCATTCCCGGCATCCGCAAATGGCCGCAGGCGTACCTGCCCAAAATTTACGACCCCACAGGCGTGGACGAGCTGGTGTACGTGAGCCAGGCCGACGCCGAGGAGATGTGCCGCAGGCTGGCGCGGGAGGAGGGCATTTTTGCCGGTATCTCGGCCGCGGGGGCCTGTTGGGTGGCCCAGCAGATCGCGGCGCAGGTGGAGCACGCCACCATTGCGTTTGTGGTGTGCGACCGGGGCGACCGCTACCTGTCCACCGGGGTGTTCCCGGCCTGAGCCGGGCCCGTGTGGCGGTTGGGGGGGCATAGCGTGGGCGTCAGCGCTTGGCAAGGCCTCGGCTTACAATCTCGGGCGTAAAGGACACCGACCATGAACGTTGACCGCGAACTCGACGCGCGGGGCTTGAACTGCCCGCTGCCCATCCTGAAAGCCAAGAAGGCGCTGGCCGAAATGACCAGCGGCCAGACCCTGAAGGTGATCGCCACCGACTCGGGGTCGGTGCGCGACTTCCAGGCGTTTGCCAAACAGACCGGCAACGAACTGGTGGAGCAGGACGCCGCCGGCCCGGACTACGTGTCGGTGCTGCGCCGCCGCTGAAGCCGCTGTTGGCCGCGGCCTGCGGTTGCGCATGCGCCCATGAAAAAACCGCCCATGGAGGCGGTTTTTTCATGGTGCAGAGCCCCCGCGGGGGGCCGCGGTCAGCCCAGGCGTTGCAGTTGTTCCTGCAGCTTGGCCACGGTGGCGCTGAAGTCGGCCAGGCGCTTCTTTTCCTGGTCGATCACCGCCGGCGGGGCCTTGGCCACGAAGGCCTCGTTGCCCAGCTTGCTGTTGGCTTTGGTGATCTCGCCTTGCAGGCGGGCCACTTCCTTGGCCAAGCGCGCTTTTTCGGCCACCACGTCGATTTCCATGAACAGGCACAGGCGGGCATCGCCCACGACCGCCACCGGGGCGGCCTGGGCGGCGGCGCTCCAGCTGGCTTCGTCGGCAAACACCTGCACCTCGCTCAGCTTGGCCAGCGCCTGCAGCACCGGGGCCACGCCGTTCAGGAAGGCGGCGCCTTCGGCGGTGCCCGCCACCGCATACAGGGGCAGGCGCTGGGCCGGTGACACGTTCATTTCGCCGCGCAGGTTGCGGCAGGCGTCCACCAGGGCCTTGAGCTGGGCCACATGGGCTTCGGCGGCCTCGTCGATGCGGCTGGGCTCGCTCACCGGGTAGGCGGCGATGCCGACCGACGCTCCCGCGCGGCCGGCCACCGGCGCCACCTTCTGCCACAGCTCTTCGGTGATGAAGGGAATGATGGGGTGCGCCAGGCGCAGAATGGTTTCGAGCGTGCGGATCAGTGTGCGGCGGGTGCCGCGCTGCTGCTCGGGCGTACCGGTCTGGATTTGCACCTTGGCGATTTCCAGGTACCAGTCGCAGAACTCGTTCCAGACGAAGTCGTAAATCGTGTTGGCGACGTTGTCCAGCCGGTAGTCGGCAAAGCCCTTGGCCACCTCGGCCTCGATCCGCTGCAGGCGCGAGACGATCCAGCGGTCGGGCTGGCTGAAGTGCAGGTAGCCACCACCCGGCACGCACTGGTCGGCGGTGTGGTCGCCCAGGCCGCAGTCGTGGCCTTCGCAGTTCATCAGCGCGAAGCGGGTGGCGTTCCACAGCTTGTTGCAGAAGTTGCGGTAGCCCTCGCAGCGTTTGCTGTCGAAGTTGATGCTGCGGCCGAGCGAGGCCAGCGCCGCGAAGGTGAAGCGCAGGGCGTCGGCGCCGTAGGCGGGGATGCCGTCGGGGAATTCCTTTTCGGTCTGCTTGCGCACCTTGGGCGCGGTTTCGGGCTTGCGCAGGCCGGTGGTGCGTTTGTCCAGCAGTTCGGGCAGGGCGATGCCGTCGATCAGGTCCACCGGGTCGAGCACGTTGCCCTCGGACTTGCTCATCTTCTGGCCCTGCGCGTCGCGCACCAGGCCGTGGATGTAGACGTGCTTGAACGGCACTTGGCCAGTGAAGTGGGTGGTCATCATGATCATCCGGGCGACCCAGAAGAAGATGATGTCGTAGCCGGTGACCAGCACGCTGCTGGGCAGGTAGAGGTCGTAATCTTGAAGGCCATGGGCGTTGGCAGGCACGCCGCTGTCAGCACCGGACGCGCCCGGGCTCATCCGTCCTGCGGCCGGGAAATCGCCCGGTTCGCGCCCGGCGCCGCCAGCGGCTTCCTGGTGGGTGACCGCTTTGGGCCAGCCCAGGGTGCTGAAGGGCACCAGGGCGCTGGAGTACCAGGTGTCGAGCACGTCGTCGTCGCGCTTCAGGCCGCCGGCCAGCAGGGCGGTGCGCTGGGTTTCACTGAGGTTGGCGGCGTAGGCTTGCAGTTGAGTCAGTGCTTCGTCGGCGTTGTGAGCCACATACACGTTGCCTTCCACGTCGTACCAGGCGGGAATCTGGTGGCCCCACCACAGCTGGCGGGAAATGCACCAGTCCTGGATGTTGTTCATCCACTGGTTGTAGGTGTTGACCCAGTTTTCGGGCACGAAGGTCACCTGGCCGCTTTGCACGGCGTCGATGGCTTTTTGCGCGATGCTCTTGCCGGTCGGGTCCTGTTCGCTGACCTTGCTCATGGCGACGAACCACTGGTCGGTCAGCATGGGCTCGACCACCTGGCCGGTGCGGGCGCAGCGCGGCACCATGAGCTTGTGCTTCTTCACTTCCACCAGCAGGCCGGCGGCTTCCAGGTCGGCCACGATGGCTTTGCGGGCCACGAAGCGGTCCAGGCCGCGGTACTTCGCGGGGCCGTGGTCGTTGATCTTGGCGTCCAGCGTCAGCACGCCGATCAGGGGCAGCTGGTGGCGCTGGCCCACGGCGTAGTCGTTGGCATCGTGTGCGGGGGTGACCTTCACCACGCCGGTGCCGAATGCGCGGTCCACGTAGTCGTCGGCGATCACCGGAATCTCGCGGTCGCACAGCGGCAGCTTCACGTACTGGCCGATCAGGTGGGCGTAGCGTTCGTCTTCGGGGTGCACCATCACGGCCACGTCGCCCAGCAGCGTCTCGGGTCGGGTGGTGGCCACCACCAGCTGGCCTTCGCCGCTGGCCAGGGGGTAGGCAATGTGCCAGAGCGAGCCGTCTTCCTCTTCGCTCTCCACTTCCAGGTCGCTCACCGCGCTCATCAGCACCGGGTCCCAGTTGACCAGGCGCTTGCCGCGGTAGATCAGGCCCTGCTGGTAGAGCTTGACGAAGGTCTCGGTCACCACCTTGGAGAGCTTGTCGTCCATGGTGAAGTACTCGCGCGTCCAGTCCACGCTGTCGCCCATGCGGCGCATTTGGTTGGTGATGGTGTTGCCCGACTGCTCTTTCCATTCCCACACCTTGGCCACGAAGTTCTTGCGCGCTTCTTCGGGCGTGGGGCCCATGTCGTGGCGGCTGATGCCTTGGCCCTGCAGCTGGCGCTCTACCACGATCTGGGTGGCGATGCCGGCGTGGTCGGTGCCCGGCACCCACACGGTGTTGAACCCGGCCATGCGGTGGTAGCGCGTCAACGAGTCCATGATGGTCTGGTTGAAGGCATGGCCCATGTGCAGCGTGCCGGTCACGTTGGGCGGCGGCAGCTGGATGGCGAAGTTCTTCCCGGCCGCGGCGGCTTCGGCGCTGGGCTGGGCGGTGCCCCGGAAGCCGGCCACGCCGTAGCCCCGGCGCTCCCACTCGGGGCCCCAGTGGGCCTCCAGCGCGGCGGGCTCGAACGATTTGGACAGGGCTTGCAGGCCGGGTTGGGCGATGGCGTCGGACATGGCGGATGAGGGGAAAAACAGGACAGGGCGACCCACCCGCGCGGGGCGCGGGCCGGCGCCGTGGGGCGCGGTCGGATGGGGCGATTTTACGGGGTGGCCCCCGCTGGGGTTCAGGCCGTGGGCGCCGGGTGGGTCCAGGTGCGCCACAGGTCCCAGGCGGAGGACAGCGGCGCCTGGATGTCCAGCGGGGCCTGGGTCACCGGGTGCGTCAGCCGCAGCCGGCTGGCGTGCAGCCACAGCCGTTGCAGGCCCAGCCGTTCGGCCAGGGCCCGGTTCAGCGGCCCTTTGCCGTGGGTGGCGTCGCCCACGATGGGGTGGGCGATGTGCTTGAGGTGGCGCCGCAGCTGGTGGCGGCGGCCGGTGTGGGGTTCCAGCGCCACCAGGGCGCAGCGGGTGGTGGCAAAGTGGCCCTGGGGCAGCGGCAAGCTGTAGTGGACCAGGGTTTGGTAGTCGGTGCGTGCGGCCTGCACCTCGGTGCGCGGCTGGCGCATGTCGTCGGGCAGGCGCTTGAGCGGGTGGTCGATGCGGCCGGCGTCGGCCGGCCAGCCACGCACCACGGCGTGGTAGCTTTTGCGCAAGCCCTCGCCGTGCTCAAAGGCCAGGCCCAGGGCGCGCGCGGTGTCGGCGTCCAGCGCGAACAGCAGCACGCCGCTGGTGCCTTTGTCCAGCCGGTGCGCCGGCCAGACCGGGCGGCCCAGTTGGTCGCGCAGCAGTTGCAGGGCGAAGCGGGTTTCGCCCGCGTCCAGCCCGGTGCGGTGCACCAGCAGGCCCGCGGGCTTGTCCACGGATACCAGATAATCGTCTTGATAAAGGATGGTCAGCATGCTGTTTCTATTGTCCCCCGCCAAAGCCCTGGATTACGAGACCCCGCCGGTCACCGACCGGCACACCCAGCCGCTGTTCGTGCCGCAGGCGGCGGAGCTGATCGGGGTGTTGCGCGACAAAACGCCGCAAGACATTGCCACGCTGATGGACCTGAGCGACCCGCTGGCCGGCCTGAACGTGGCCCGCTACCAGGCCTGGGTGCCCGAATTCACCCCGCAGAACGCCAAGCCCGCGGTGCTGGCCTTCAACGGCGACGTGTACGAGGGCCTGGACGCCAAGACCCTGAGCGAAGACCAGTTGCAGTGGGCGCAGGCGCACGTCTGCATCCTCAGCGGCCTGTACGGCGTGCTGCGCCCGCTGGACCTGATGCAGCCCTACCGGCTGGAAATGGGCACCCGCCTGGCCACCGCCCGTGGCAAGAACCTGTACCAGTTCTGGGGCACCCAGATCGCCGACTACCTGAACCAGCGCGCCGCCGCCGAACTGGCGCCGGTGGTGGTCAACCTCGCCAGCGAGGAGTACTTCAAGGCGGTGGACAAAAAGGCACTGAAACCGCGCGTGGTGACCTGCGTGTTCGAGGAGTTCAAGACCGGTAAATACAAGGTCATCAGCTTCATGGCCAAGCGCGCGCGCGGCCTGATGGTGCGCCACGCGGTGGAGCGCGGCGCCGAGACGGTGGACGACCTCAAGACCTTCGACCGCGAAGGCTACACCTACGTGCCCGCCGCGTCCGAGCCGGACCGGCTGGTGTTCCGCCGCGACGCCCAACGGTGAGCCGACCGGGAGCCGCCATGTCGCAGACCGTGACCCCCGAGTTGCGCGCCTGGATCGTCGCGCAGGCCACGGCCGGCTTCGCGCCCGACGCCGTGCTGCGGGCCATGGTCGAGGCCGGCTGGACCGAGGCCGTGGCCCTGGACGCGCTGGAGCACACCCTGAGCGAACACCTGGCCCAGCGGGCGCCGGCCCAGCCGGTGTCGCAACCGCCGCGGCGCCGCGCCAGCGCGCCGGCCGACGGCGCGGCGTCCTTTGCCCCCGCCTTGCCCCAGCCCGACCTGCGCGGCGCGCCCCGCCTGCTGGACGCCGGCGACCGCGAGGTGGCGGTGCTGGCCAGCCTGCGCCGGCCGCAGCTGGTGGTGTTCGGCAACCTGCTGGCGCCCGAGGAGTGCGAGGCCCTGGTGGCCGCCGCGCGCCCGCGCATGAGCCGCTCGCTCACCGTGGAAACCCAGACCGGCGGCGAGGCCCTGAACGCCGACCGCACCAGCCAGGGCATGTTTTTCCGCCGCGGCGAAACCGAGCTGATCGCCCGCATCGAGGCGCGCATCGCCCGGCTGCTGCACTGGCCGGTGTCGCACGGCGAGGGCCTGCAGGTGCTGCAGTACCGCCCCGGTGCCGAATACAAGCCGCACTACGACTATTTCGACCCGCGCGAGCCCGGCACGGCCAAAATCACCCAGCGCGGTGGCCAGCGCGTGGCGACGCTGGTGATATACCTGAACGAGCCGGTGCGCGGCGGCGGCACCACCTTCCCCGACGTGGGCCTGGAGGTGGCGCCGCAGCGCGGCAACGCCGTCTTTTTTGCCTACGACCGCCCGCACCCCGCCACCCAGACGCTGCACGGCGGCGCCCCCGTGCTCGAAGGCGAGAAGTGGGTGGCCACCAAGTGGCTGCGCGAGCGCGAGTTCACCTGACCCTGCCTGCCCATGACCTCTGCCCCCCGCCCCGAAGATTCCCAGTTGGGCAAGGCCTCGGCCTACGCCGACCGCTACGACCCGGGCCTGCTGTTCCCGCTGCCGCGCGCGCCCAAGCGCGCGGAAATCGGCATCGCCGGCGCGCCGCCTTTCCTGGGCGCCGACCTGTGGACCGCGTTCGAGCTGAGCTGGCTCAACCCGCGCGGCAAGCCGCAGGTGGCCCTCGCCCACATCACCGTGCCTTGCGAGACGCCCAACATCGTCGAGAGCAAGTCCTTCAAGCTTTACCTGAACAGCTTCAACCAGAGCGTGTTCGACGACGCCGAGGCGGTGCAGACCCGGCTGCGTGCCGACCTGGCCGAGGCGGTGTGGCGTGGCGCGGGCCGCCAGGGCAGCGTGGGTGTGCGCGTGCTGACCCCGGCCCAGTGGCCGCAGGAGCGTGTGGCCCCGCTGGACGGCCTGAGCCTGGACCGCCTGGACGTGGAGTGCACCCACTACACCCCCGCGCCCGAACTGCTGCGCGCCGACGCCAGCCAGCCTGCGGTGGAGGAAGCGCTGGTGAGCGACCTGCTGAAAAGCAACTGCCTGGTGACCGGCCAGCCCGACTGGGGCAGCGTGCGCATCGCCTACACCGGTGCGCCCATCGACCAGGCCGGCCTGCTGCGCTACCTGGTGAGCTTTCGCAACCACCACGAATTCCACGAGCAGTGCGTCGAGCGCATCTTCATGGACGTGTGGACGCGCTGCCGGCCGACCCGCCTGAGCGTGACCGCGCGCTACACCCGCCGCGGCGGGCTGGACATCAACCCCTGGCGCACCAGCCACCCGCAGCAGCCGCCCGACAACGTGCGCACCGCCCGGCAGTGAGCGCGGGCCGGGGCGGTTGACGGACCGCCTGGCAGGCTGGGGCGGAAACCCGACGGGCGCCTCAGGGCAGGCGAAACACCTCCACCGCGCGCTGCAGGCTCACCGTGCCCTGGCTCAGGTTCTCGGCCGCGGCGGTGGACTGTTCCACCAGCGCCGCGTTCTGCTGGGTCACCGCGTCGAGCTGGGTCACCGCCTCGTTCACCTGGGCGATGCCCTGCGACTGCTCCTGCGTGGCGTTGGTGATCTGCAGCACCAGGTCCGACACCCGCTGCACCTCCTGCACCACGCTGTCGATGGTCTGCGACGCGGCGTGCATCTGCTGCGCGCCTTGGCCCACCTGCTGCACCGAGTCGCTGATGAGGTCGCGGATTTCCTTGGCCGCGGTCGCGCTGCGCTGGGCGAGGGCCCGCACCTCCGAGGCCACCACCGCAAAGCCCCGGCCCTGCTCGCCGGCGCGCGCGGCTTCCACCGCCGCGTTCAGCGCCAGGATGTTGGTCTGGAAGGCGATGCTTTCGATGACGCCGATGATCTCGCTCATCTTGCGCGAGGAGCGTTCGATGTTGTCCATCGACTCGCCCACCGAACGGATCACCCGCTGGCCCTGGGTGGCGGTCTGGCGGCTGTGCTGGGACTGCTGCGCCACCTCGTGGGCGGTGTCGGCGGTCTGGCGCACGGTGCTGGAGAGTTCTTCCATCGACGCCGCGGTTTCCTCCAGGCTGCTGGCCTGCGACTCGGTGCGGGCCGACAGGTCCAGGCTGCCCGCGGCGATTTCCTGCGCCGACTGGCTGAAGCCCGCGATTTCGGTGCGCACGTCGCCGATGACGGCGCGCAGGTTGACCTGCACCTGCACCAGCTTGCGGATGAGCGAGCCCATGGGTTCGGGGTAGCGCCCGCTGACCTGGGTGGTGAGGTTGCAGCTGGCCAGGTCGGCGGCGAACTGGTCGGCCTCGGCCACACCGGCGGCGAACTTGCCCTGGAACCAGGCCATGATGCCGCCGATGCCCAGCAGCATCACCCCCAACTGCAGGCCCAGGCCGGCGAAGTCGCCGACCAGGTCGGGCCGGACGTAGCGCACCACCGCCGGCGCCATGCCCAGCAGGGTGACGGCGCCCAGGGTCAGCGCCAGGCGCTGGCTGAAGGTGGCGTGGCGGTGCGCTTCCAGCCAGCCGCGCCAGCCCAGCAGGCGCACGTGGCCACCTTTCAGCGTGACGGTGGGGCGGCCGCTGTCGCGCTCGCGCGCGATCTGGGCGTACAGGGTTTCGGCGGCCTGGATCTGGTCGCGCGTGGGCTTGACCCGCACCGACAGGTAGCCCACCGGCTTTTTGCCCTGCAGGATGGGCGTGACGTTGGCCACCACCCAGTAGTGGTCGCCGTTCTTGCGGCGGTTTTTCACCAGCCCGGTCCAGGGTTTGCCGCGCCCCACGGTGGCCCACAGGTCCTTGAAGCCCTCGGCCGGCATGTCCGGGTGGCGGATCATGTTGTGGTTCTGCCCGATCAGCTCGTCGTGGCTGTAGCCGCTGACCGACACGAACGCCGAGTTGCAGTGGGTGATGTAGCCCTTGGTGTCGGTGGTGGACACCAGCATTTCCTGGCCGGGGTAGTCGTACTCGATCTGGGTGACGGGCAGGTTCAGCTTCATCGGGGGCACCTTGCGGGGAAGGGGGCGGCGGGGTGTGGGGGCATTCTTGCAGAGCCGGCCCTGGGGGTCAAAGCCTGGCCGGCGTCGGCCGGCGCATTGTGAACGAAAAACCCCTGGGTGGCGACCATATCTGCTGCTTGTGCGACTTTGATCTGTCGGATTTGATGCAAGTCAAGTGGGTGGCGCGTTAGAACAGGCGACCCTGGAGGTCGTCGTGCTCGTCCGGCCGGGCCGTGGGGAGGGGCGCCGCCTCGTCGGGCTCGCCCCGGCGCAGCAGGCCGTCCACCCGCACCCCAAGCAGCCGCAACGGCCGCTCCAGCGGGGCGCGCTTGAGGGCCTGGCGCGCCGCCCACAGGATGGCCTCTGCCTGGTCCACCGGCGCCGGCAGCCGGTGGTGGCGGGTGACGACGCGGAAATCGTCGAAGCGCAGCTTGACCGCCACGCTGCGGCCGCGGTAGCCCTTGCGCTGCAGATCGGCCGCGACCTGTTCGCTCAGCCGGGTGAACTGGGCGCTGAGGTCGGCGCGGTCGCGCACCGGGTGCAGGTTGCGCTCGAAGGTGGTTTCGCGGCTCAGGCTCACCGGCTCGCTGTGGGTGTGCAGCGGCCGGTCGTCGCGGCCCCAGGCGGCGTGGTGCAGCCAGTGGCCCAGGCTCTGGCCGAAATGTTCGAGCAGCGCGTCCAGCGGCTGCGCCGCCAGTTCGCCGATGGTGTGCACGCCCAAGGCCTGCAATTTCTCGTCGGTTTTGGGGCCGATGCCGTTGATTTTCCGGCACGGCAGCGGCCAGATCCGGGGCTCCAGGTCCGCCGGCTGGACGATGGAGATGCCGTTGGGCTTGTTGAACTCGCTGGCCATTTTGGCCAGCAGCTTGTTCGGCGCCACGCCGATCGAGCAGGTCAGGCCGGTGGCGTCGAAAATGCCTTTCTGGATCAGCCGCGCCAGCACCCGGCCGCCCTCGCGCTGGCCGCCAGGCACGTCGGTGAAGTCGATGTAGACCTCGTCGATGCCGCGGTCCTCCATCACCGGCGCGATCTCGGTGATGACGGCCTTGAACGCGCGCGAACAGCGGCGGTAGGCGTCGAAGTCCACCGGCAGCAGGATGGCGTCGGGGCAGCGCTGGGCGGCCTTCATCAGCCCCATGGCCGAGCCCACGCCGTACTGCCGCGCGGCGTAGGTGGCGGTGGTGACCACGCCGCGGCCGGCGTAGTCGCGCAGGCGGGGGAAGGCCGCCACGGGCAGCTCGGCCGGGGCCACACCGGGGTGGGCGCGCTCCAGCGCCGCATCGGCCGCGCGCCGGCCCCCGCCGATCACCAGCGGCAGGCCGGTGAGCTGGGGGTAGCGCAGCAATTCCACCGAGGCATAGAAGGCGTCCATGTCCAGGTGGGCGATACGCCGGGTCGGGCGGGGCGGGCGGGAGGCGTCGGTCACGCTGGCGAGCATAGCGCCGCGGGTGTAGGGCTCCGCTATGCTGTGGTTTTGCAAGGAACACACCCCATGAACCCATCGCACCCCACCCCCAGCAAAGATTTCGACGCCGGCCTGGCCACGCGCAAGCGCGTGATGGGCGAGGACTTCGTCGCCCGCGCCTTCACCGGCCTGACGCCGTTCACCGCCCCCATCCAGGAGTACGTGACCCGCAACGGCTGGGGCGACGTGTGGCAGCGCCCGGGGCTGGATTTGAAAACCCGCAGCCTGATCACCGTGGCCATGCTGACCGCGATGGGCAAGCAGAACGAGCTGAAGGGCCATGTGCGCGGGGCGCTGAACAACGGCGCCACACCCGAGGAGATTCAGGAGGTGCTGCTGCACGCCAGCATCTACTGCGGCCTGCCCACGGCGGTGGAGGCCTTCCGTTCCGCCGCCGAGGTGGTGGACGGCCCCAAGGCCTGAGGTCTGAGGCCGCTGCCGGCCGGGCCACCGAGCTGTCGCGGGGCCCCGCCGCTCAAGGGCGGCTGGGTGGCGGGGCCGGTGGCGGTGCGGTCCCGGTGCCCCCGCCGTGCTGGGGGCTGATCGGGCCGCCGTCTTCATACTGCCGGCGCAGCCGCTCCAGCCCCTGGCGGAAGGCTTCGGCGTCGCCGTGTTCGAAAAAATGCGGGTAGCGCTCGTGCGCCCCGTGCCAGCGCCGCGCGTGCTTGATGGGGCACCAGTACTGCTCGGTGCGGGCCGCGATTTCGCGCGCATACGACACCACGCCGTTGCCGTAAGAACAGTAAAAACAGTTGAACTTCTCGACCGCGTTCAGGTAAGGCAGGTCGGTGCGGTCGAAGACCAGGTGGTCGGCCCGGCGCACCCGGGGGATGCGGTAGATGGGAAAGCACACCGCCTGGTACAGCGAGACGAACGCGTCGAGCA
>NZ_JAAQQT010000615.1:0-6824 GCF_011742065.1 Aquabacterium sp. A08 | reverse complement strand
GCCGGTGCGGCGGATGAAGTAGTGCGCCGACACCTGCAGGCCACGGATGGCCTGGAAGTAGGGGTGGGCGTCCCAGTCCAGCGTGTTGGTGAACAACTGCGGCACCTCCGGCCCGCCGTACTGGCCGGGCGGCAGGCTGATGGAGTGCACCACGATCAGGCTGACTTCGGTGCCGGGGGGGCGGGGGCCGAAGTTGGGTGACCAGTTCATGCGATTGACCAGCAAGCACAGGCCGATGGTTTTAGTTGCAAGTCAAATTCTGATTGGTCAAATTTGTCACCACGTTTTGATAGCTCAGTCCGGCAGTGAATTGCGAAGTGGCAGTGTCCCAGCGTCCAATGTTTCCGGATGAGTTGTGGCTCACTTGGCACGTGTAAGTGCTTCCGTTCACTGGGCAAATGAAGGTTGCTGCTGAAGTGACGGCTCGAATGCTTATTCCACAATTGCCAACGCTTCCAGATATTGTCTTAAAGCCGCCGTCTAGGCCCTCGGTGTAGCGGTCAACAATATAGCCTGAGTAACGAATACTTGGTATCCCTGGTGTTACCGGCGAAGTGGCTCTGCTCAACGGCGCACCGGTACGCATCAATATGTTGTAAGTCGCGCCATTGGTGTTGGCGCCAGTGGCAACAACGCCCGTGGTGTTGCCAATGCGTTCGGCGCAACCGCCAAATTGACCATTCGGCCTTTTAATGACTAAAAAATCCAATCTGGAAAGTCTGGTCAGACCGGGGTAGCCAGGCATAAGCATGGTCTCATGGCCGGTTAATACACCGCTTTGACCAATAACACCTGTACCGTCAACAATTTCAACCTTGTGGGACCTTGCTGCCTCAACGTAAGAATTGTTTTGTTGGTCATCTGGGCAAGCGTAGTTTTCCGGATTGCTGTTGGAAACTTCGTAGTTCAGCAGGCCGATGTTGCCCGCCCAACCCTCCGGAACATAACAAGTGTATGCAGCCGCACGGTCGTCGGGATCGCTTAATGCCCCACCAGTTGTGTCGTTGGCATTCCGCATACCGTATGTCAGCGGATTGTTTTCCTCGGTGAATTGCAGTGGAAAAATACAAAAAGTGATGTCTGTTCGATAAACTGCAATATTGGATAATCTGAGTCTACTGAGATTGACGGTGTAATTTGTATTGCCGACGGTTGTGGTATCCAAGGCGACAATACCTGTTACTCTGACAATCGGTACGTTGCTGTATAAGGCAGTTCGGTATGGGCCGCCTTGCATAGCCACGCGGAGTTCGTATTCTTTGGTTGCCGTGTTGTAAAAAATACCCGAGCCGTCTTTTCCGTTGGGCGTGCCAAGGCTGTCTTTTGGTGTGTTGTCACCAACGCGCACGTTAGAGGGTGTACCGAAGCCACCAGAGCCAGCGCCACCGGGTGGCGGCGAAGCAACATTTTTAGCTGGGTCGTTCCACGCAATGACCCCGTTCAGCGTAACGGTTTGATCTGCGTTTCGTTCGTCGGTCCACGCTACCGTGACCACCACACTGTGCCTAGGTGAAGGCACACAAACGGCAGTTACTACCCAGGACTCGGTGTAGCTTGCATTCACCCCATTTCGAACTATGGGCGCAGCGCTGCTTTGCAGCACCGTGCCGCCTGTGCACCCGCCTACAGTGGAGAAGTGTTGCCCTTGTTGGGTGATGTACCGCAATGTATCCATCCGTGCTTGGGCAATCATCATGGCTTCGGCACGTGCTTTTGCATTTGCACTGGCACTCACAACAGCAGTTTGCATTTTGGCAACACCAAGGAAGCCCAATGCAAGTATCATCATCGATACGACGGCCTCAATCAAAACTATGCCGTTTGAATGGCGACGTGATTTCATGTGATGCCCCTTTAATCCCAATCGCGCCAGCTGTTGCCCACAGTTGATTTGACCGTGAGTTGCTGCATGTTGTTGATGGACTGCTGCGTCATGATGACTTTGACGTTGCCTTGTAGCGATGTGGCGTCGAGCGCAATGAGGCTTCCATATATGGTAGGTGTACCCACTGTGCGGCCCAAGCTGCCAGCTACAACTGATCCGTACACGTTGTGGTTGCCCGATGTCTCAAACTTACCTTTAACGATCAGAATAGTTGATGCATTGGCAGTACCCAAGTCCCTGTCCAGGGTGTAGTCGCCGTCGATGTAAATGATTTTTCCGGCGTAATTGTTGCTGTTTTGCAAGCCGGCAGCGCTGGAGAATTTGAAATCTGCAGCCCCAGCCAGTTGGCTCGCAGAGCGCCCAAGCACACCGGTGTAGAACTCATCGTTGTTGGCGTTTTTAAGGTTTTGGTCGTTGTAAATAATGTCCGGGCCAAGGTAGTACCGGTTCTGCACCTTTTCGGAGATTCGCTGGCTGTCCACGTTGTTGACACGACCAAATGTTTCAAAACTGCCACTGGCACTGCCGATGTCTGAACCCGTCCAGACGTTGATGCCTGTGGCTGTATTGTTGGTGAGTGACAAGTTGCCGCTGAGAAAGCTGGACCCTGCACCTTTCAGAATCAGCGGTGCTTTGGGGGCAGCGCTGAAAAATGGATTTTCAGTGACCAGTGTGCTGACGCGGTGAACAGCTGTCCCGTCATCGCTCCAACCTGTGGCAACGACCATCAGGTTCGTGAGGTTGCCTCCAGCAGGTGCTATGCAGTTGGCGGGCGTTGAGGATGGGTCACAATAGCTGACGGTTGCACGGCGGCCACCCAATGCCGCTGACAGTTCTGCGGCTGTGAACGTGTCGAGTTGGTTTTGTACTTGTGAATCCGCGCCACCGGCAAAGAATGAGGCCAATGCGTAGTCCAGTGCACCATCTGCAACTTCGGCTGCTTGTTTGGCGCGGTAGGCGTTGCTCATCATGGCGTTTTCTGTGATGGCGCTGCGGTTGGCGTAAACCGCCATGATGCTCATCACAGCCAGGAAAACCACGGTTGTCAAAAGTGTGGCTACGCCCCGTTGTTTGTGTAGGTGGTCTCTTTTTTTCATGGTGCAGCCCTTAGTTGGCAACAATCGCGTTGTTACGCACCCTAGCAGATCCAATGACCTGTTTCTGGCTGGCATTGTCTGCGATGAGTGTGGCGGCAACACCGATGTCTATGCGTCGGACTTCTACAGTTCTACCGGCTACGCCAGCGCAAGGCGTGGCCAATTCCCCGATGGGGTTGGTATCGAGGGTGATGCACCGGGCATTCAGGGCCAGATTCAGATTGTTCACGGTCACGAGGTCTGGGTTGGTCACGCGTGTCCAGTCGCCCTGTGTGCAATCGGTCGCTGAAGCAAGATCTCCAGCGGTTTTCATCCAGATGGCGTTGTTCAATATTTTGAACCCCATGCGTTCAGCATTCTGTACCTGTCCATCAGGCACGGCGTCATTGGCCGCGTTGCGGTTGTCGTAGGCGTAGAGGACGCAGTTGTTGTTGACCAGAAAGATGTTGCGGAATGGGTTGGGTTGGGCCAAGTTGGCCCCTGGTGCGCTGCTGTTCCAGTAACCGGCACGGCGCAGGTCATTGACCATGATGTCGGTCACCACTTGTATGTCGTGGTTGAGCTTGTCGGCCCGGAGGTTGTTGAGCACGCTGACGTTGTGGGCCAAAAATGCCGTACCGGCGCCTGCCAGCACAAATATGCTCACGGCCAAGCCAACGAGGAGTTCGACCAGGGATATGCCGCGCTGTTGCTTCATGGTGTGGTCCATATCAGTTGCACGCAGGGTAGCCACCGACCACTGCGCCAGGCGAGCAAACAGATACCCTTCCCAGCAGGTTGACATCAATCTGAAGGCTGTTGCCCGCAGCATTGGTGACCGTCATGGTGAAGTCTGTGGGGGTCCTGTTGGCATCGGTGGCAATCCCCCTTGTGGGGTCAAACCGGATGGACCGTGCCACGGCCACCGATGTGCCCGGGATGTCACCAGGGAAAAAGTAGGCAACGTTTTGGGTGACCCCGTTCACGTCGGTGCTGACGGTGCAGTTTGCCGCGTCCGTGCCATCGCAGGCGTTGGTATCGCCCAAGCCTACGGCCCAGTCGTCACCGGCGGATACGCCCACCCAGATCGGCTTCGACTGTTTGATCGCCTCAACCCTTGCGTAGCTGATGCGGTTTGCCAATGACTCTGCGGCGTTGACCAAGCGCCTGCTGTCAAGGAACTGTGTGAAAGCCGGAATGGCCACGGTCGCAACGATGGCGATGATGGCGATCACCACCATGGCTTCGACCAGTGTAAAACCGCGCTGGGGATATTTTTTCATTTGTAGCCTCAGTCGCGCCAGCAACCGGCTGGACCGCGCGTGCCATCGCGTGTGAGTGTCAGTGGAGTGCAGGCCGCATCGCGGTTGGCTTGGTCGAGTTGTGCAATGCCACGGATGGTGAAGCCCGTTGCCGTTGCGTTTTGCACGTCGAAGTTGTAGAAGTCGAGGGTGTCCACGTTGGCGTTTATGCCTGCCGCGTTGGTGGCCCCATAAAGCGGGTTGTTGGCACGGAAGCGTTCTTGGCGCAGCGCCAGTTCGTGCATGAAAGCCTGAGCCTCCGCTCGGCGGGCTTGTACCAAGTAGCGCATATAGGCTGGATATGCGATAGACGACAAAATTGCTAAAATAGCAACCACAATCATCAACTCGATTAATGTGAAGCCTTTTGTGTACTTGGACATTTGCGCACCTCTTGCGATGAGTATGCCGTGATTACGGCGGACTTTTCTTGTAAACTGATAAGCGGTGGCTTAGAACTGTTAAACGGCGATGTTAAACTACTTTAAATGAGTAATGATACTAAATGTTCATTGCAAATACAAAAGCCCCGTATGGGGCCTTTGTATTCGTAAGAAAGTAGCGGCGGTTACTGAGCTGCTTGTCGTGCACAATTGCCAGTATTGTTATCGCACTCAATAACTGTATTGTTCACATCACGTGCTGTAGCAGTAAAACTTTCGTCAGCTACCAAAAGAGCGGCAGCATCGTAAGTTGAATCAGCGCAAGCAGTATCAGTGTCGGCAGCAGGAGCGTAGGCAGGCATATCGTCTAGCTCTTGGTTTGCAGTTGCAGCAACTGCACCACGTGCAACAGCAACAACTTCAGCCAGGCATGCGTTAACGCGTGAGCGGTTGGTGTAGTTTTGGTATTGCGGCAGCGCCACAGCCGCCAAAATACCAATGATCGCCACCACGATCATCAGTTCGATCAGGGTGAAGCCTTGTTGGGCACGTTGCTTGAGTTTCATGGGTTTCCCCTCCAAAAGTTGGTTGAACCACCCCAAGGTTTTGAGGCTGGTGTGTGTTATGCAGCATCCGTGCCAGCGGCTTCCACGGTGTGTTCTCCTAGGACAAAGCCCCCAAAGGCTCATTTGCATGGGGGTGGTCACATCAAAATTTGATGTGAAATGTTGATGTGCCGTTAGGCGCTGTCGCCCAGGCCCAGGCGCTGCATCCAGTAGCGCAGTTTGGCCAGCGTCCAGCCCAGTTGGCGGGCGGTGCGGCTTTGGTTCCAGCGGTTGTGGGCCAGCAGGGCGGCCAGGTGGGCGCGGTCGGGCTCGGCGTCGGCTGGCCACGGGGTGCCGGGGGGCAGGGCTTGCAGCGGGGCGGGCACGGTGGGGGCAAAGCCGCTGTCGGCGAAGCCGGGGGGTGGGGGCGCCACGCTGGGGGGGGGCTGTATGGCCTCGGCCCCCAGGGTGGGGCCGGTGTGCAGGGCCAGGGCGCGTTCCAGGGTGTTTTCCAGTTCGCGCACGTTGCCGGGGAAGGGGTGGCGGGCCAGGGCGGCCAGGGCGTCGGGCGCCAGGGTGGGGGGCTGGGGCAGGCCGTTGCGCTGGGCCAGGCGGGCCAGCAGGGCGTGGGCCATGTCGGGCAGGTCGCTGGCGCGTTCGCGCAGGGGCGGTATGCGCAGTTCAATCACGTTCAGGCGGTAGTACAGGTCTTGCCGGAAGCGGCCTTGCTGCACGGCGCGGGCCAGCTCGTGGTGGGTGGCGCTGACGAGGCGCACGTCGGTGGCTTCTTCTTGCGTGGCGCCCAGGGGGCGCACCTGCCGTTCCTGGATGGCGCGCAGCAGCTTGGCCTGCATGGGCAGGGGCAGGTCGCCCAGTTCGTCCAGAAACAGGGTGCCACCCTGCGCGGCCTGGAAGTAGCCGGGCCGGTCGGCGGTGGCGCCGGTGTAGGCGCCTTTGCGCACGCCGAAGAATTCGGCCTCCATGAGGTTTTCGGGGATGGCGCCGCAGTTGACGGCCACAAACGGGCCGGCCGCGCGGTGGCTGCAGGCGTGCAGGGCGCGGGCCACCAGTTCTTTGCCGGTGCCCGATTCGCCCAGCACCAGCACCGGGGCCATGGTGGGCGCCACGCGCTGGATGTGCTGGCGCACCGCCACCATGGGCGCCGAATGGCCGACGATGCAGGCCAGCGCGGCGGCGGCCTGGGGCGTGAGGGCGCTGGGGCCGGCCTGCTGGGGGGCGGGGGCCGCGCTGCCGTGGTGGCCTTGGGTGGCGTTGCTGGGCTGGCCTTGCAAGGCGGTGGCCACGGCCTGGCGCAGTTGGGGCAGTTCGACGGGTTTGGTCAGGTAGTCGAAGGCACCAGCCTTGAGGGCCTCGACCGCGTTGTGGGCCGAGCCGTAGGCGGTGATGACGATGGTTTTTTCGGGCCGTTGCTCGGCGGTGACTTGGCGCACCAGTTCCAGCCCCAGGCCGTCGGGCAGGCGCATGTCGGTGATGACGAGCTGGTAGTGCCGTTCGGCCAGCCGGGCGCGGGCGCTGGCCAGGGTGTCGGCGGTGTCCACCCGGTAGCCGACCTTGAGCAGGGTGAGTTCGTAGAGGGTGCGCAGGTCGGGCTCGTCGTCCACGACGAGGAGGTG
>NZ_JAAQQT010000614.1:0-3740 GCF_011742065.1 Aquabacterium sp. A08 | reverse complement strand
CCCCAGGCCCAGCCGCCCTACCACGCGCTGCTGGCCCTGCCCGCCTGGCCGGTGCTGGCCGGCTGGGCCCGCACCACCCTGCACCTGGGGCACGACGACGGCTGCGAACTGCCCCTGCCCACCCCCGGCGGCGGCAGCCACCAGGTGCTGCTGCGCGCCCGCCTGACGCGCCCCAACCCCCAGGGCGCGGCCGCCTGCGTGATTTTTCTGGAAGACCTGCGCGACGTGGAAACCCGCGTGCGCAACGAAAAGCTGGCCGCCATGGGCCGGGTGTCGGCCGCGGTGGCGCACGAAATCCGCAACCCGCTGGCCGCCATTGCACACGCCAACGCGCTGCTGGGCGAAGAAAGCCTCACCCCCATCCAGCAGCGGCTGGCCGCCATGATCGGGCAAAACGCCAAGCGCCTGGGCCGCACGGTGGACGACATTCTGGACGCCGCCCAACTGCCCGCGCGCCCAACCACCCCCCCACAGCACACGCCGCTGGACGCCTGCGTGGCCACCACCGTGGCCGAATGGCACGCCCAACAGGCCGGCCAACCGGCCCCGCAGTGGCAGCCCGGTGCCCCCGGCCTGCAGGTGCGGTTCGACCCCGAACACCTGCGCCGCGTGCTGGTCAACCTGCTGGACAACGCCCGCAAATACGGCAGCGGCGGCACCGGCGCCATCCACATCGCCACCCACCCCAACGGCCGGTTGCGGGTGTGGAACCCCGGCCCGCCCCTGCCCGAAGACGTGGCGCAGCACCTGTTCGAGCCCTTTGCCTCCAGCCACAGCCGCTCCAGCGGGCTGGGGCTCTACCTCTCGCGCGAACTGTGCCAGCACCACGGCGCCCAGTTGCACCACCGGCCCTCGGCGCGGGAGGGCGTGCCGGGGCACGGGTTTGTGGTGACCCTGCAAAGCCTCTGATCGATATACAACAAAAACAAACTTTGTTGTATAAATTACGCATGCCAGCGAGCTACCAAGAACAACCCGTAGCCACCTCCACCGCGTACGCACAGCTGCACACCGCCACGCTGGGGCTCGACTTTGCGCGCGACGCATCGCACCTCAGCGGCAGCTTTGGCACCAAAACCATCAAAGGCAAGGTGCAGTGGTACTTCAGCTTCCGCGATGTGGACCAGACCGTCCGCCAGCTGTACGTGGGCGCGGACTCCCCGGCCCTGCGCCAACTTGTCCAAAACACCCAGGCACACACACCGCGCAAACACCTGCAAGGCCTGGCCAAATCCGCCGTCGTCCTGGGCTGCGTGCCCGTGGCGCGCAAACACCTGACCGTCATTCTCCGGCTCAGCGAATATGGCTTCTTCCGGGCCGGCGGCGTGCTGGTGGGCACCCACGCCTTTCTGGCTTTCGCCAACCAGCTGGGTGTGCGGTGGCTGCACAGCGAACAAACCACAGACATCGACTTCGCCCACGCCGGCCGCAACATCTCCATCGCACTCCCGGCCAGCATCAAAGCCCAGCCGCATTCCGCGCTCAACAGCCTGCAACAAGGTTTTTTGCCCATGGTGGCCTACCGCGGTGGCGCCGGTGCTTCGTACCGGCACGGCCAGGAACCCGAATTCCAGATCGACTTCCTCACCACACAAACCTCGGCACAAACCGCCCCCATCACCATCGACCACCTGGACGTGGCGTTGCAACCGCTGCGCTTCATGGAATTCTCGCTGGAACACGTCCAGCAAGCCACCCTGTTTGACGGCACCGGGCGCGCCGTTGTGGTCAACCTGCCCGCCCCCGAACGCTACGCCGTGCACAAACTGCTTATTGTTGGCGAACGCACTGGGGCCTTTCGCGCCAAAGTGGCCAAAGACCTGGCCCAAGCCCATGCCCTGATCGAGTACTTTCACAACCACGACCCCGACGCCCTGCTCGACACCTGGCAAGACGCACTGCAACGCGGCCCAGGCTGGCGAAAACGTGCCCTCGAAGGCCAGCAAGCCCTTGCACAGCGCGCCCCCGCGTTGGCCGCCTGGCTGGTGGGCGGCTCTTGAAACACCGTTTGCCGGTCTGTCCGGCACTCTAAACTGCGCTCATGGCCACCCCCTCACCCGCCCCGCACCTCCTCGTCGTGGACGACGAGCCCGACCTGCGCACCCTCTACGAACTCACCCTGCTCAAGGTCGGCTACCGGGTGGACACCGCCGACACCCTGGCCAGCGCCCGCGCCCGGCTGGCCGAACGGCACTACCAGCTCGTCATCACCGACATGCGCCTGCCCGACGGCCTGGGGCTGGAACTGGTGCGCCAAGTCACCGCCGAGCAACGGCCCGAAAAAACCATCGTCATCACCGCCTACGGCTCGGCCCACAACGCGGTCGAGGCCCTCAAGGCTGGTGCCTTCGACTACCTGACCAAACCCGTCGAACTGCCCCAACTGCGCCAGGCCGTGGCCACCGCCTTGCAAGGCCAGCCCAGCAACGCCACCCAAGGCCACCACGGCAGCGCGGCCCCCGCCCCCCAGCAGGCCGGCCCCAGCGCCCTCACGCCCCAGGCCGCCGCCGCGCTGGCCTGCATCGTCGGCCATTCGGCGCCCATGGTGGCGGTGCGCCAGCACATCCAGCGCGTGGCGCCCACCATGGCCCCGGTGCTGGTGCTGGGCGAATCGGGCACCGGCAAAGAACTGGTGGCCCGCGCCCTGCACGCCTGCAGCCACCGCGCGGCCGGCCCGTTTGTGGCCGTCAACTGCGGCGCCATCCCCGAAAACCTCATGGAGGCCGAATTCTTCGGCGTGCGCAAAGGCGCCTACACCGGCGCCACCGCCGACCGGCCCGGCTACTTCCAGGCCGCGCAGGGTGGCACCCTGTTTCTGGACGAACTGGGCGACCTGCCCCTGCCCATGCAGGCCAAGCTGCTGCGCGCCATCCAGGAACGGCAGGTGCGCCCCCTGGGCGCCACGCAAGAAGAAGCCACCGACGTGCGCCTCGTCAGCGCCACCCACCACGAGCTGGCCCGCGCCGTGCAGCAAGGCCGCTTCCGGCAAGACCTGTACTACCGCCTGAACGTGATTGAACTGCGCATACCGCCCCTGCGCGAACGCGCCAGCGACCTGCCCGACATGGCCCACGCCCTGCTGGCCCGCCTGGCCCAGCGCAACGGCCTGCCCCAGCCCCCCACCCTGGCGCCCGACGCCCTGGCCGCCCTGGCCCGCCACCCCTTCCCCGGCAACGTGCGCGAACTGGAAAACACCCTGGAACGCGCCCTGGCCCTGCACACCGGCCCCACCCTGGGGGCCGAGGCCATACAGCCCCCCCCCAGCGTGGCGCCCCCACCCCCCGGCTTCGCCGACAGCGGCTTTGCCCCCACCGTGCCCGCCCCGCTGCAAGCCCTGCCCCCCGGCACCCCGTGGCCAGCCGACGCCGAGCCCGACCGCGCCCACCTGGCCGCCCTGCTGGCCCACAACCGCTGGAACCAAAGCCGCACCGCCCGCCAACTGGGCTGGACGCTGGCCAAACTGCGCTACTGGATGCAGCGCCTGGGCCTGGGCGACAGCGCCTAACGGCACATCAACATTTCACATCAAATTTTGATGTGACCACCCCCATGCAAATGAGCCTTTGGGGGCTTTGTCCTAGGAGAACACACCGTGGAAGCCGCTGGCACGGATGCTGCATAACACACACCAGCCTCAAAACCTTGGGGTGGTTCAACCAACTTTTGGAGGGGAAACCCATGAAACTCAAGCAACGTGCCCAACAAGGCTTCACCCTGATCGAACTGATGATCGTGGTGGC
>NZ_JAAQQT010000613.1:0-5953 GCF_011742065.1 Aquabacterium sp. A08 | reverse complement strand
GCTTTCGTGGGGCCATTCGCGGCCCTCGCGGTTGAGCCACACGGCCTGCATGCCCACCCCCAACGCCCCCAGCACGTCGTGGCCGGGGTCGTCGCCGATGTGCAGCACCGCCTCGGGCGGCACGCCGGCGCGGTCGGCCGCGGCCCGAAAGATGCGCGGGTCGGGCTTGCTGCAACCCTGCTCGCGTGCGCTCACACTCGCGTGAAAGTGCACGCCCAGACCGACCCGGTGCACGTCGGCGTTGCCGTTGGACAGGGCCACCAGCGGAAAGCGGGCGGCCAGGTGCTGCAGGGCGGGCAACGCGTCTTCGTACAGGGTCACGCGCTGGCGTTCGGCGAAAAACACTTCGAACGCGGGCTCGGCGTGCGCTTCGGGGTCGCCGGCCAGCACCAGCGCACGCCGGATGGCCTCGCGCCGCAACAGGGTCAGGTCGTGTGCCTGCTCGGCCAGGTCGCGGTTGACGGCGGCGCGGATGGCGCGGCGCTGCTCGGGGTCGGTCAGCAGGGCCGCGGTGGCCGGGGCGTGCTCGGCCAGCCAGGCCTGCAGCACCCCCTCGGCGCGCTCGATGGTGGGCCAGATGGGCCAGAGCGTGTCGTCCAAATCGAGGGTGATGGCCCGGATGCGCGCGAGGTTCAGCATAGGTGGGCGAGAATACCGCATGGCCTTTCGCAAAGAACCCCCCTACACCCACGGCCAGGCGGCCAAGACCGGCGTGCTGCTGTGCAACCTGGGCACGCCCGACGCCCCGAACGCCCCGGCGCTGCGGCGCTACCTGGGCCAGTTCCTGGCCGACCCGCGTGTGGTCGAAATCCCCAAAGCCGTCTGGTGGCTGATCCTGCACGGCATCATCCTGCGGGTGCGGCCGAAAAAATCGGCGGCCAAGTACGCCACCATCTGGACGCACGAGGGCTCGCCCCTGAAAGTCTGGACCGCCAAGCAGGCCGCGCTGCTGCAGGGCTACCTGGGCGAACGCGGCCACCACCTGGACGTGCGCTACGCCATGCGCTACGGCCAGCCGTCCATCGACCGCCAGCTCGACGCCATGAAGGCCGCCGGCTGCACCCGGGTGCTGGTGTTGCCGGCCTACCCCCAGTACAGCGGCGCCACCAGCGCCAGCGTGTTCGACGCGGTCTACGCCTGGGGCGCCCGGGTGCGCTACGTGCCGGAGCTGCGCTTCGTCAACCACTACCACGACGACCCGGCCTACATCGACGCGCTCAAAACCTCGGTGCAGCAACACTGGATGGCGCACGGCCGCCCCGACAAGCTGGTGATGAGCTTCCACGGCATGCCCGAGCGCACCCTGCACCTGGGCGACCCCTACCACTGCGAATGCCACAAAACCGGCCGCCTGCTGGCCGAGGCCCTGGGGCTGCAGAAGGCAGACTACGCGGTCACCTTCCAGTCGCGCTTTGGCAAGGCCAAGTGGCTGGAGCCCTACACCGAACCGACCCTGGTGCAGTTGGCCCAGGCCGGCGTCGGTCGGGTGGACGTGGTCTGCCCCGGCTTCAGCAGCGACTGCATCGAAACCCTGGAAGAGATCGACCAGGAAGCGCGCGAGGCCTTCCTGCACGCCGGCGGCCGCGAGTTCCACTACATCCCCTGCCTGAACGACAGCGCGCCCGGCATGCGCGCCCTGGCCGACCTGTGCGAACGCCACCTGGCCGGCTGGCCCACCCAGGCCCTGCCGGACGCCGCTGCCAGCGAGCAAACCCTGGCCCGGGCCCGCGCCCGCGCCCTGGGGGCCAGCCACTGACGCAGACGTGGCACACCTGCATGTGCAACGGCCGCACCGCCTGGACTGGGCCGCGGCCCGGCGCCTGACCGAGGCTTGGGCCGCAGAGGCCGAGGCCCGCTGGGGCCTGCGGTGGACCGCCACACCACAAGACGGCCACGACCGCCTGGATTTTCGCGGTCCGGGCGTGCAGGGGGTGTTGCAGGTGTGGCCCGAACACCTGGTGCTGGAGGCCGAACTGGGGTTTCTGTGGCGGGCTTACCAGGGCCGCATCGAGGCGGAAATCCAGCGCCAGCTGGACCTGCGCCTCGGCCCGGTGGACGGCGCGGTTTAGGCGCGCAGGCCCACGCCGTCGAAACAGGTGCGCAAGACGAGTCCCACGATCTCGTCGTCCGAAAACTGCCCGGTGCCACGCAGAAACCCCACCACCGGGTCGCAGGCGCGGGCGTACAGGGTGTAGAGCACGGCGATCGGTGGCAGCGCCGGGTTGATCTCGCCGGCCGCCTGGGCCGCCTCGATCCAGCCACCCAGCCGGTCGCTGACCGCCATCAGCAAGTCCATGTAGTCCGCGTTGCCCAGCAGGGCGGCACGCAGGCTGGAGTTTTCGCTGGGCAGGGTCGGCATCTGGCCGGCCAATTGCGCACGCAGCAACCAGTCCACCACCGCGCGCAAACGCGCGCCGGGCGACAGGGCCGGGGACAGCCCCTCCAGGTGGGCCTGGGCGCGGGCCATCAGCCGAACCATGGCGGCGCCGGCCAGCGCCTCCTTGCTGGGAAAGTGCCGGTACAGGCTGGCCTTGGCCATGCCCGCCTCCGCCGCCACCTCGTCCACCGTCATGGCGTCAAAGCCCTTGTCGGCCAGCAAGCGGTGCACCGCCGCGACGATGGCCTCCTCGCGCGCTTCGTGCATCTGGGCACGGAAACTTTTTTTCACCGGTGCCGCAGCGGCATCTGGCAGGGGGGAACGGGCATTCATGGCGGCATTGTCGGTCAGGGGCGGCGGGGAGCAGCCCGAAAAACCATACTACCAGATCAAATATTAAACCGATTAGTCTCGTTTTTTACTTTGAAGTTAATATTTCTCTGCGCCGGTTGCATCCTGCGGCTGGCGTCCCACAACCTCTGCACTTGCACGGAGTCTCACATGAAGAAATTGCTGATTGCGTCCTTGATGGGCCTGGGCGCTCTGACCGCCCAAGCCGCCGACATCGTCGACACCGCCGTCTCCGCCGGTTCCTTCAAAACCCTGGTGGCGGCCATGCAGGCGGCCGGTCTGGTCGACACGCTCAAGGGCCCAGGTCCGTTCACCGTGTTCGCGCCGACCGACGAAGCCTTCGCCAAAGTGCCCAAGGCCCAACTGGACGCGCTGCTCAAAGACAAGGCCGCGCTGACGAAGGTGCTGACCTACCACGTGGTGCCGGGCAAGGTGATGGCGGCCAACGTGGCCGCCGGCAAGGTCAAAACCGTTCAGGGCGCCGAACTCACCGTGTCCACCACCGGTGGGGTAAAGGTGGACAACGCCAACGTCGTCAAGACCGACGTGCTGGCCAGCAACGGCGTGATCCACGTGATCGACACGGTGGTCATGCCCAAGTAAACGCAGCGCGTCCCCCAACCCAGCCTCCCACCCGGGAGGCTTTTTTGCGGGCACGGCCGCCACACCCGCGGGGCCGTGCTAAGGTTTTGCCCATGAAACCGTCGGTCAGCGATACCCACGACAAAATCCGCCTGGACAAATGGCTCTGGGCGGCGCGCTTTTTCAAAACCCGCAGCCTGGCCGGCGACGAGATCGACAAGGGCCGGGTGCGCGTCAACGGCCAGGTCGCCAAAGCCTCGCGCGAACCGAAGGTGGGCGACGAGATCACCTTCCAGGCCGGGCACAGCCCGCGCACGGTGGTGGTGCGGGCCCTGAGCGCGGTGCGCGGCGGTGCGCCCCAGGCCGCGCTGCTGTACGAGGAAACCGCTGCGTCGCTGCTGGCGCGCAGCCAGGCCGCCGAGCGGCACCGGCTGGCGCCGGAGCCGGCCCACGCCATCGCCCAGGGGCGGCCGACCAAACGCGACAGGCGGCAGTTGCAGGATCTGCGATCATCGCCCGACCGGCCCCCGGCCGACTGGAACGCGCGCTGGAGCGCCGCGCTCGACGATTGACCCCCACCAGAAGAAAGCCCATGGAGACGAACCGCTACCCCTTCCCCGACCTCAACAGCCTGCCCGAGGACATCCGCGCCAAGATTCTGGAGGTGCAGGACAAGGCCGGCTTCGTGCCCAACGTGTTCTTGGGTTTCGCCCGCCGCCCGGCCGAGTGGCGCGCCTTCTTCGCTTACCACGACGCGCTGATGCTGCCGGAAACGGTGGGGCGCGAGAGCGGCCTCACCAAAGGCGACCGGGAAATGATCGTCACCGCCACCAGCGCCGCCAACCAGTGCCTGTACTGCGTGGTGGCGCACGGCGCCATCCTGCGCATCTACGAGAAAAAGCCGCTGGTGGCCGACCAAGTCGCCATCAACCACCGCAAGGCGGACATCAGCCCGCGCCAGCGCGCCATGCTCGACTTCGCGATGAAGGTGTGCCAGAACGCCCACGAGATCGACGACGCCGACTTCGCCGTGCTGCACGCGCACGGCTTCAACGACGAGGACGCCTGGGACATCGCCGCCATCACCGCCTTCTTTGGCCTCTCCAACCGCATGGCCAGCTTCAGCGGCCTGCAGCCCAACCCGGAGTTCTACCTGATGGGCCGCGTGCCCAAGGCCAAGCCCGCCGCCTGACCACCCCGGACCGGCCCTAAGCCGGTCGGTCGGCCCACGCGTGCCGCCGGCGGCCTCAAGCCAGCCGATCGCGCAGGTGCACCGGCAAGGGCGCCGACTTTTGCGCCGGAAAGTCCACCCAAACCACGGTCGCGCCACCGTTGGCATACACCATGTCCGGGTCGTCGGTGCGGCACAGCTCGTGGTAGGTGTCGAAGGAGCTGCGGCCCACCGCGCCGGCGTAGGTGCGCACCAGCACCTCGCCCGGGAACTCCAGCTGCCGGATGAAGTTGCAGAAGGCGTTGGCAATCACCGGGCCCTCGCCCTGCGGGTTGGCCGGCACGCCGGACTCGAACATCCACTGCAGGCGCGCGATTTCCATGTAACGGAAGTACAGCGTGTTGTTGACGTGGCCCATCGCGTCCATGTCGCCCCAGCGGATGGGCACGGTCACGGTGTGGATCAGGGTTTTCTTGGCAGGCAGCTCCAGTTTCATGCCACCGCCCTCACACCGCAAAACCGTCGTCGGCGGCGATCACCGCACCGTTGACAAAATGGCTTTCCTTGCTCGCCAGCATCATCAGCACGGCGTCCAGGTCCTCGGGGCGGCCCACGCGCTTGCGCGGCAGCATGGCGATCAGCTTCTGCCCGCCCTCGGTTTGCCAGTGGTGGTGGTTGATCTCGGTGTCGATGTAACCCGGGCAGATCGCGTTCACGTTGATCCCGAACTTGCCCCACTCCACCGCCATGGCCTTGGTCATCTGGATCACGGCGGCCTTGCTCATGCAGTACACCCCGATCTGCGGCAGCACCTTCAGCCCCGCCATGCTGGCGATGTTGACGATGCGCCCGCCCACGTAGGTGCCCGGCGCCGCGCCCTTGGCCCGCGCCAGCATGCGCTTGCCCACCGCCTGCGCCACGAAAAACGCGCCGCGCACGTTGGTGTCCATGATGAAGTCGTAGTCCGCCTCGCTCACGTCCTGCAGACGCTGCGTGGTGCTCACGCCCGAGTTGTTGACCAGGATGTCGATCGGGCCGACCTCGGTTTCGGCGTGGGCCACGGCGGCCTCGATGGCATCGCGGTCGGTCACGTCCAGCGCCACCACGTGGGCGTCGCCGCCCTCGGCCTCGATGGCCACGCGCAGGTCCTGCAGCTTGTCGGTGCGGCGGCTGGCCAGCACCACCGCGGCCCCGGCACGCGACAGGGTGCGGGCAAACTGTGCCCCCAGGCCACTGGACGCGCCCGTCACCAAGGCCACCCGGCCCGACAAATCGATCTGATACGCCATCGTTTTCCCCAGAGTGTGATGAATGTCGTGGAATCGACAGTCATTGTGACGGCCGCCCCCCTAAAATCGGTCGCGTTGATGACAGCCTGACGTAAGCCTGGGCGGTCGCCCCACCCCCCAACAAAAACCTGGCAGAGAGCAATCCATGAAAACCCCCCTGACCCTCCTGGAACAACACGGCCC
>NZ_JAAQQT010000612.1:0-9369 GCF_011742065.1 Aquabacterium sp. A08 | reverse complement strand
TTTGAGGAAAACGACACCATGGAACAAGCCGTTGTTTCCGGCATTGCCTTCAACCGCGACGAAGCCAAGGTCTCTGTCCTGGGCGTGCCCGACACCCCCGGCATCGCCTTCCAGATCCTGGGCGCGGTGGCCGACGCCAACGTCGAGGTGGACGTCATCATCCAGAACATCAGCAAAGACGGCAAGACCGACTTCAGCTTCACCGTCAACCGCAACGATCTGGCCAAGACGCTGGACCTGCTCAAGGGCCAGGTGGCGCCCAAGCTGGGCGCGGCCGAGGTGCTGGGCGACGCCAAGATCTGCAAGGTCAGCATCGTCGGTATCGGCATGCGCAGCCACGTCGGCGTGGCCAGCCGCATGTTCCGCAGCCTGAGCGAAGAGGGCATCAACATCCAGATGATCTCCACCTCCGAGATCAAGACCTCGGTGGTGATCGACGAGAAGTACATGGAGCTGGCCGTGCGCGCCCTGCACCGCGAGTTCGACCTGGACCAGCCGGTCGATTCTTTGGCCAAGACCTGACGAGGCGCCCCGGTTTTGGGGCATAATATTGGTTTCGCGGAGTGATGACCGAGTGGCCGAAGGTGCTCCCCTGCTAAGGGAGTATGGGATGTAGAGTCTCATCGAGGGTTCGAATCCCTCTCACTCCGCCAGTAAGTCAAAGCCCCCGCATTGCGGGGGCTTTTTTACTGGGGCTTTTGCTCTTTTTCCCAGGTAAGAGCGGCCTGCAATCGCTCTCTGGCCCTGTTCGGCAGCACCTGGCTGCAACTCGGTAGCGGCTACTTTCTCTACCCCCTCTGAAACCCGGTGTGGCTTTTGGTGAAGTTTTCACCGGACGGGGTGCTGACTCTCGCTTGACTGTTCAAGTCCAGTTTCAAGTTTGAGTGCATGGCGATCAATCAATGACAAGTCTGCAGCGGGAGCAGTCGATCGCAACCAAATTACGGGCGACGGGTTTGGAGGGCCAAGTAGTTCGTCGCGAAGAGCCAGCCGTGTCCTTCCGACTAATTGCCCCGCGCTTTGATCGGGCACTGGAATACCTTTCAGCGCGTTGTGCAGAGCGTTCCTAACTATGCAGGCCCAGGATCGCCTCCGCGACGCGTCGGGCACCTGCGATAGGGTTGTTCAAGCTGATCGTCGCGGGAAGTTCCACGCGGAAGCTGAGAGACTGGGCGTCCACATGCTGGTGGGCGACCACGTCATCGTGCCGCAGCACATCGACGGCCGGGTCTGCCATGTCGTAGCCCCGGACGAAGGTCACGGTAAACGGGGTCGTGAACGGAGCCTCGTCGGCCATCGTGGCATGCTCGTATCCGATACCCGACTCCGAGCCGTACATGGCTATGCGTTTAAGAAACTCGTCGACCAAGCCGCTAGCTCCGCTCACGGTGAGTCGCGCGACGATGCTCTCCACCAGGTATGGGATCGACAAGGCAGGCACATTGGGATCTGGCTGTTGCAGACCAATGCTTACGAGGAGCAGGCGCGATTCCCCAGGGCTGTCATCAGTGGCAGCGGCAGGCTCGATCTGGTGCACGCCATGGACGGCGTGACTTGAGGTACTGCGAGTTGTGGTCTTTATCTCCACGCCCGTGCCCTCCCACGTGAGGTCTCTTGCTGAGCGGCGCCAGCCATCCCAAGCATGGACGACCGGCCCAACGTGCATATCATCTGCGCGGCGGCAGAGAGCGTCGAGAAGGAGCAATTCCCCGAAAAGTCCGATGATGGCGTTCTCGGAGATCTCCATACGCTTGATGGCGAGTTCGATCAAGGGTTCGGTGACCGCGAAGGCGCGCTCCAGATTGACGTCAGCTTTCTCGCGCAATAGTTCGGCGGCAATGAATGCGCCAACCTGATCGAAGTGTCCCAGAGCAGGTAATAGGATGCGGTTTGCGCTCAGTGGCGGTTTCGTGTTACGGTGCCACGAGTGGTAGTGAATCGCGGACTTCACGGTGCTGGTCCGCGGCTTGAGTTGCTCACCTGCAAGGAAAAGTTCCAGGTGTCCGCGACTAGTCCGGGCTACACCGACAACCTGCGCGTCGGTCAACCAATTGATGGCTCGGTCATTTCCAGTGAGACCCGCCGGCACTGCGTTGATCTGCTCGAGAACTGCTTCGTAGCTGGTCATGAAAGGCTCCTTGTCACGGTGGCCGCCCCAGCACGGGTAGCGGCAAACTGCTCAGGACCTCCCGCAGGCAGGCAAACTCCGGCTGCGACCGTCGGGTACAGGTCGCTCGGATGTTGATTGACGTAAATGAGGATCTGACCGTCGGAGCCGCTGGGCCGCCACGCCGTGTCGCTGCTTATCGGCACGGCAAGGTTTCGGTGGTAATAGTCAAAGTAGACATCGCCGCGATACTGGCCCGGGCCGGCGTTGGGGTCACTCGCCCCCCAAGTCGTCTTGAGTTCGCCCCCGACCACTTTCTTGGTAGTGGCGCGAATTTTGAAAGGGAGTCGTGCCAGCGGACCAGTGGACACAGTGGCACCATCTCCGTAGCGAATGCCGACCCAGAACCGTGGCTGCTCAGCCGTCTTGCGGCCGAGGTCGGCGTAGGACCACAGGTCGCCGGGATTGCCGGTGACAAAGAGCCCCGTGATCGGGCGAGTGAGGCTCGCTGACCAGAGTCGAAGGTAGGCGGCGATGGCATAAGGGCAGGCGCGCCGGGTCAAGTCCCCCTCACCGCCCCTTACAGGCGGTCGGTAGAACGGGCGGTCTGGAAGTGGGCTGATCGCGTGTGCTCGTGATTCGATCCGACTCCAGAAGTCCGCGTAGAAACCCAGGCGCCCGGGTCGGTAGTGGGTAAAAGTCAGACGGTCCAAGAGGTCGGCGGCCTCTGTAAGTTTGAGCGGCACGTCCAGTATCCGGCCACGCTGCACGTCGGCCACAGTGAGATCGCTGGAGGGGCGCGCAAAGAGTTTCGCAACGACCTCTGCATTAGGATCCTCCTGCTTGCCTTCATTGATGACAGTGACGAAGGGGCGAGCTCCTGGAGACAGGGGAAGGTTGCCAACGCCCGCTATTTTTCCGGTGGCCTCGAAGTTGAGGCCCTGCAAAACAACCGGCTCAGGGGATCCGTTCATCATGCGCTCGGTGATGGCTGTGCGCACCGCTTCGTCGACATCGTGGTAAGCACGGAAAAGTGCGAGTTGATCGCTCGAAGCGAAGACTCGGCACAGTTCGATATAGGATCCCCGATATCCGAACCAGCGCTGCATCTGCATCTGAGTGTCGGCTAGTGGGTTGGCCGATGAACGTTGGAATAGCGCTGTGGTCATCCCTTCCAGGGTCAGTCCCCGAGCCATGACGTTGCCTGAGACAAAGATCGTGCAGGTGTCTCGGGCGGCTCTCCATTTGCCTGTTGCCGGGTCCTTGCTGGGCGTGTACGCAGGACGGTCATCAGCATTGGGGTCACTATTGACCACAGTGACCCTAGTCCCCGGGATCACCTCTTCGATGAGCAGGGTTTCGATGGACTGCCAGTCTGGGAATTTAATCGGCGGCAGTACGTTGAACTCGCCTTCTATTGCTTCGGCGGAGGCTCGGTACTTGTCGAGCCATTGTGCCCACGGCGTGGGTTCAGCCCTTAGGTCATTCACCAAACTGTCGGGGAGCCTTGCATCACCTGCGTCGAGCAAATTTCGCGCCGTCGCCCGGTCCTGGATCCCTGCCCAAAGCAAGATGTCCTCAGCGCCCCTGAAGTGATCCGTGATCGCGGCTGAGGGGTGGTATAGCATCGAGTGCGGAGGAGCCACGCAGGCAAGGGCTTCGTGCTCGGCGTCGAACTGGGCAGTGATTGCAGACAACGGGCCAATCCTGCCAGATCGGTGCAGGCGGACGGCGCCCGCCACCAAGAAAGCTCGGACGGCGTCGGCAAGATCTTGCTGCACAGAGTTGGTGGTGGGCACGCACAGTTTGGCTGCCTCTGCTCGCCGGTAGAAGACCTCACCGCCGGTGTAGTAGGAGCGGATCCCCACAGCCTCTGGATAGGTCGATGAGCGGGGGGCGTTGAGGTTGCCAGGATCGCTTGTGTCTACTGGATGGCCGACATCGAGCGGCGTGCGAAGAGAGATCAGGAAGTCTCGGGGCGCTAGGGGGTTGTGGTCCTCCTGAAGGAGGTTGGCCTGGGGTGTCGCCGTGTAGGCGATGTAAGTCGAGAAAAGATTTTCAGGCGACCCCTGGGGCGGATCCCAGAGGTTAGCGATCGCACGCGGGATCTGCTTCAATCTGCCGTAAATTGGGTCCTGCGAAGACTCAACGATGGCATCGAGAATGGATCCATCGTCGGCCTCGTCGTCAAGCACGAGCATTTGGACGGTGCGATCAAGCTCCTTGACCGAGCTAAAGACGTTGGCGCGGAGGCTTGCTGCCAAGGCATGCAGATGGTCGGTCTGCTTCATCGCCACGATGATCAGTGGCTTACCCTGACTCAGGCGTTGGCGAACCTGTGCCGGCGGCAGCCGGTAGGTGGTTGTCAGTGGGAGTGTCTGCTCTGACATTGCGATGCCAGGCGGCGGGCACAGCAGGCGACGCTTGATCTTCTGTGCGTTTTCCTCTCCCGAGTCCAACTGCTGCACCAGTCTCTCATAGGTCTGGCGCCACAAGGAAAGACGAGTCCCTGCGAGTACGACGATGATGTCTATGCCGTTGTCGATGGCCAGGGCTGAGACACCCAGCATAGAAGCGGTCTTGCCTGACTGGACCGAACCCATTACAAGTCCCGTGCGCGAGCGGCTGGATGACCACTCTTCGGGTTTCGCGGTGTCGGCTGACAAGATTCCGCGCTGGAGAATGTAGCGGGAGTCTGCTTCAACTGAGGCACGCGCTGTGTCGGTCAAGCCGGTGAGTTGAGCCTTGTAGCGGGTCCACCACGAGTCCGCTTCCTGCGGAACGGGTGGATGGAAGTAGACGTGCTCGACGAGCGGGGAGCTTACTGGCACCGCGCTCAACTCTTCGGTTGAATTAGCATCCGCTGCAACGACGCGTAACCGCAAGTCCCGAACTGCAGACGTATTGCCTCAGCCGCTTGATCAGGGTAGATGTCCAATAATTCGAGGAGACTTTTGCTGATCCTGGCGATGTAGTCCCACTGGGTTTTTGTCTGCGCATTTTTGGGGCGTTTCCAGTCCGTGGATTCCTCGCTCGCAGTTCGGATCGCATCACCATTAGCCTCGATGCGGTCCTCTATGTCGTTCGGCGAGGTCGCTAAGGCCATGGTAATGCCCACGAGGGAACCAACGAGTTGGAGTTCCTGCCACTTGGCACCATTGCCGCCATCCTTGAATTGATCGGACCACAATTCATCGTGCGAGGAGTGGAGTTCGACAGCTTTTACCAGCAGCGAGAACAACTTGGTCAACGTCGGGGGATGGGCTAAGGGATGTGACCTGCTATTCTGAATCTTGATCAGCAACTGGTCGATATAGCGACTAGTCGATGCAAGGTCTTTTCCAGCTGTGTCATGCACAAGAACCGAGATGACCCACGCGAGAAGCTTAGTGCGCTTGTAGCGTGTGTCCCCAAAACCGTAGCTACTGAGCGCCTCACCGAGGCGGCCAAGATTGACGACACCTGCCAGCGATTCGGCGATTTTGGAGACATCAGTGTTCGGGTCGGCGTCGCCGGCGGCGGCAAGAGTCGCGCGGGTGAGTTCTACCTCGTGGTAGACAGCGTTACGGATCTCTTCCGCGTTCAGGTGCACGCCCTGCTTGTTGTAAAGGCGAAAGACCTCATGAATCTGGGCTTGGCTCGCCCGTGTGTACTCGATGACGGGGATTTTGTAATCCACGGGGTCCTCAAACAAAGCATCGACGTTGATTTGCTGACCAGCGACGTTAATCTCTTGGCCCTTGATCTGCGTGTAGTACTTACCGCGTAGAGGTTCGAGGTATGGACCGACCAATCCGCCGTCTCCGGTTGAGCGCAACTTGAACGGGAAGTAATAGTTGTCCTCATGCTCGGCCTTGAGTGCGTAACCCTCCAACGCTTTCCACGCACGTCGGAAGGCCGGGTAGTCGTCGTTGAACAAATCCGTCAAGTTCCTGTGACCGCTGTTGTCGAGACGTCCTTGTTCGTTGAACTTTTTTCCACTGTGCCGGGCGGTGACTTCAGCGACCTTCTGCTTGGCAACGGGGTGTTTTCCCACAAACCGGAGGATGGCCGTGAGCCTCTGCTTGCCGTCCACGACCTCATGCGGGGTGGAAGGCCCGGTTCTCAACAGTATGATGGACGGTAAGGGGACGCCCCGGAGGATGGACTCTATCAGGGACTGGCGGTCGCCATTGCTCCAAACGTCACCTCGTTGGTACGACGGCGTTAGGTTAGGCGCCTTCTTGGTGAGTTGGAAGATAGGCCAGACGTCGGCCTTCGCCGTGACCGGTTCTGGGCTTGCCGCTTCCTCGCTCACGTCGATCTCGGCCCACGCGTCAGCCCAGGATTGGGTTGCCGTCGCACGGCTAGTGCCCTTGGCCTCAAGCTCTTCGAGGAAGTCGGCCTGCAGCCGACAGGCGGTGTCCACGCGCTCGTTCAGGCGTTCAAGCGCTCGGATGGTCAGCGGCGGGGAGGCGGTTCCGGGGGCGAGGAGGTCGCCGGGGTCGAGTTCGAGTTCAGCAATGAGAGCCCGAAGGAAGGGTTCGCCACCCGTGAGCGGGAGGTCATCGCTGAAGTACAGCCAGCCCTGGACCTCAGCCAGTTGGTTCATCCACCCATCGGAGGCAAAGTCGACGTCGACGCTGCTGAACATCGAAGACACTGGGGAGACGCCATTGGGCGTGTCTGAAGCCTCCGAGAGGGTCGCCAACCCGTCGGCGAGGCTCTCTAGCAATTGGACCCGAGGGTCCTCCTCGTCCAAGTCGTCGTTCTCGTGTTCGATGTGGTCGGTCATGCAGTAGCCTTCAACGGTTCGAGGTCAGAGTTGATGATTGAGGTAGGACGGATGAGCTTGCACAGCAATCGTTCTGCGATCGCTTTGACGACGTGGGCGTTAACTGCGTTGCCGAGGGCCTTATACGCATTGATGTCGGATGCCGGCAACTGGATGCCGCCGAGACACTGAAGTTCAGCGCACTCAGCTGGAGTCATGTAGCGACGTTTACCGGCCAGGTTAGCACCGAGGATGGGCACCTGGGTCTCCGTGGAAGCGATGAGACTTGGGGAGGTCGTGGGACGCTTGACCCGCAGCCCAGACGCACGCACCTGCAGCACGAAGTTGTCGATGTCGCGCTCTTCACCCTGTGCGTTCCACTCCAGCTTTTGGAAGCTGGAGGGGAAGTCTTGAGGGCGCCACCTTTCAAGCCAGGGATCAATCCAGGACCGGTTGGCTTGGTAGAACTCTCGGTTCTGCCTGATGAAAGTCCGCTTCCATTGTGGGAAATGGAAGTCGCCTGCGCGGTTGGCATGGCTCGGTATCCGCGTGATTTGCTCGTCGATCGTGCAATCGAGGGATTGGCCGAAGCTGCCCTTGAAGCCCATCTGGCGAAGACCCCACACAGTTCTGCTAGCCCAAACCCCCGGCGGAGTTTCGTCTTCGTAGGGGTAGGTCGCCCCGAACTCCATTGCCCAGATCGGGAAGGAAGGCAGCTTCAGCGCAGCCGGCGAGCGGCGCAGGAAGTCGCCCCACATGTCGATGGCTCGCAGCGTCTGTTCCGGGATGGCGCGCCTGGAATGTGCTTCGTGGCGCAGTACCCAGTGGATTTTGGTGGGATCCTTGTGCTTCGCCGGCCACTCGAAATAATCGAGACCCTTGAGTGAACCTACGAAGTAGGCGCGGTTTCGGATCTGTGGAATGCCGAACTCGTGGGGCGAGAAGTGCTCCACGTCGACGGAGTAACCAAGCTCTTCCAGCAAGCGGATGATCGTGGTGCTGGTGCGGCCGCCGTCGTGCTTGAGGATGTTGGGCACGTTCTCCAAGATGAAGTGCAGCGGTCGCTTGACGCGCAGGATGTCGTGCACCTTGAAGAAGAGATTGCCCTGATTTGTGTCCTTGAAGCCCAGTTGGTCTCCTGCCTTCGAGAAGGGTTGACACGGGAAACCCGCGGTAAGGACGTGGTGATCGGGCACGCTCTGGTCGATGATTTCGTCGCTGCTCAGGTCGTTAAGGTCACCCCAAGCGTCGATACCGAAGTTGACCTTGTAGAGGGCATTCAGCGTGGGCTGCCACTCAGCAGCGAATACGCCACGCCCCCCCAACTCATCGAGGGCGACGTGGAAGCCACCCAGCCCAGCGAAGAGGTCGACGAAACGGAAGGCCTCACTTATAGTTCCCATCACTTCAGTCCTGTCCGTCCCCGCCTGATCGGGTGAGATTATTCATGGTTCGTTCAAAAGTTCGCATTGTGTCATTTCTTGCTGTGCGCGGAAACGAGGCAGGATCATCATGGCCGCCCTAGTGAAAAGCCGCTGTAGAACCGACAGCGGCCATAAAGCGGCTGCACGGGACCGGCTGCTCACAGCCTTTACCGCCCCACCGCGATGCGATGTCGGTACTGCCTTTGACTGCGTGATCAAAGCATGAAAGATCATCATTGGTGAACGGGAGCTGTACTAGCTGGCGTGACGGGGTGCTCGCACCCGATCGCTGCTGGAAACAGCAACCCGCCACAGCACGCATCCATCCCCAAAGACCGTGGTCAAACCTGTGGACAAGTCCGCTGGCATTGCTGCAAGTGATTGAACCGCCAAGCTTTTGTTGCCATGCTCAAACAATGGGCAGACTGCTCGGCCCAGGTGGTTCGTGCCGCCAGGGCATCTTCGCAGACTAGATCTTTGGTTGAGTCCTGGCCAAGGTCTTGACCAGCTCCAGGGCCAGCTTCTGGTACTCGGGCGTCAACGACCGGAAATACCTGCGCATCTGGATCGCTTCTCGTCCCATGTCCTCGGGCCGCAGCAGGCCCGCCACCTCATCGCCCGTGAGCTGCTTGCCTTCTGCCAAGGCGTACATGGCCGCCACCGACGTGCCCAAGGCGCCAGCGATCGCCTTCAGACCATCTTCGGTGGGTTGTTGCACCCCGCGTTCAATGCGCGACAAGTTGCTCGCATCCGTTCCGGCCTCAAAGGCCAGGGACTCCAAGGTGGCCCCGCGCTCGGTGCGCAGTACGCGAATGACCTGTCCGATGTGCATGCCGGGCATTCTTCAGACCCCCGGCAGATCACACAAAGCGCATTGCGCCAAACGCCATGCTAGATTTGCGCTTTACGCAAATCATCGAGGGATGCATGGTAGTAAATGCAAAGACACCGACGGTCGGGAGTGCCGCTTTCTTTGTTCCCAGGCTCGTGAGTGCCTTGAGGGATCTGGGCGGCAAGGCCAAAGCCAAATCCGTCCGGGACACCATCGTCAACCAGCTGATGGATGAACAAGAAGTCCTGGACGA
>NZ_JAAQQT010000611.1:0-55846 GCF_011742065.1 Aquabacterium sp. A08 | reverse complement strand
GTGGCGCGCGACACCATCAAGCGCATCGGCTACGACAACACCGAATACGGCATCGACTACAAAGGCTGCGCGGTGCTGGTGGCCTACGACAAGCAAAGCAACGACATCGCCCAGGGCGTGGACCACGCGAGCGACGACTACCTGAACACCGGCGCTGGCGACCAGGGCCTGATGTTCGGCTACGCCTGCGACGAAACGCCCGAACTGATGCCCGCGCCCATCTACTACGCGCACCGCATCGTGGAACGCCAGGCCCAATTGCGCAAAGACGGCCGCCTGCCCTTCCTGCGCCCGGACGCCAAGAGCCAGGTCACCATGCGCTACGTGGACGGCCGCCCGCACAGCATCGACACCATCGTGCTGAGCAGCCAGCACAGCCCCGAAATGAGCGACGGCAAGCACATGACGCCGGCCTTCATCGAGGCGTGCATTGAAGAGATCATCAAGCCGGTGCTGCCCAAAGAGTGGCTGCAAGACACCAAGTACCTGATCAACCCCACCGGGCGCTTCGTGATTGGCGGCCCGCAGGGCGATTGCGGCCTGACTGGGCGCAAGATCATCGTGGACACCTACGGCGGCGCCTGCCCGCACGGCGGTGGCGCCTTCAGCGGCAAAGACCCAACCAAGGTGGACCGTTCCGCCGCCTACGCCGCGCGCTACGTGGCCAAGAACATCGTGGCCGCCGGCCTGGCCAAGCAGTGCCAGATTCAGGTGGCGTACGCCATTGGCGTGGCCCGCCCGATGAACGTGACGGTGTACACCGAAGGCACCGGCGTGGTTCCCGACGAGCAGATCGCAAAAATAGTGAACGAGGTGTTCGACCTGCGCCCGCGCGGCATCATCCAGATGCTGGACCTGCTGCGCCCGATTTACAGCAAGACCGCCGCCTACGGCCACTTCGGCCGCGACGAACCCGAGTTCACCTGGGAGCGGACCGACAAGGTGCAGATGCTGCGGGACTTGGCGGGGCTGAAGTAAATCAATTCAGGCCGATATTGCTTTGGCGATGATCGGCCTGAACTGCTCGAAGATGTCGTGTAACGTTTGAACGGCAGCCACCGCATCGTTCAGGTACGCGGCTTTCAACGCATCGTCTTCGGGGTAGTCGTGGGCAAAATGGTTGCGTATGGCACGTACACGCTGCCAATCTGCCACGCTGGTCAACAGGCCAAGCTGTTCTAGACGATGCAGTTTGTCCAGCATGGGGCGGTCGTCGCACGGTTCCTGCAAATATGTCAACGTTGCGGGAAAAAGTCGCGTGCCCATGGTGTCCTGCCACTTGGTAAAACGCAGCAAAAATTGGTCCCAATCCTGTATCGTTTCATCATCCAGCTTTGCGATGGAGACAGCCGTTACAGGAAGGCTTGGACTCAGCGCCGCCAGCGCATGGTTCAGGTGGTGTCGGTGCTTTTCACACTGTTGCCAAGCTTCCGTCAAACGCAACATGGCAAGGCCTTGAGTCACAGCACCACCCCTTGCTCGCGGGCAATTTTCCAAATCGGTGACTGGTGGGTTCGCCCAGGAAAGTCGATCAACACGTCGATTTTTTGTTCACCCAGGCGGGCGTAAACAGCCGCCAAAAAACGGGTGTGCGCCGCAGCGATCGCCGCCGGATCGGTCATGTGTGTTTCCACCAGCAAATCGATGTCACCACCACGCCGGGCATCGTCAACGCGGGAGCCGAACAGGCGCAGCACGGCGTCATGGCCAAAAGCCGATGCAGCCGTGGTCGTGAGTACATTGCGCTCAGCTTGTGAAAGTCTCATAGGGCTTTACCGTTTACTGCTTGTTGCAGTGATGGTAATCACTTCACCGAAGTTGGGGAGCGGCTGGCCCAGGCGCTGCTGGCCAGCAGCGCGGCCATGAGGGTGAAGAAGTGGCTCTCGCGCGCGCTCCACAGCGGGGAGTTGAACAGGCTGTTCACGGCCAGCAGTGCGGTCAGGCCCAGGAGCAGGGTGCGGGCCTGCGGGTCGGTGGATCGCAACGCCACCCACGCCATGCTGACCAACAGGGCCAGGTACAGGCCCAAACCCACCATGCCGTGTTCGGCCGCCAAAAACAGGTACTGGTTGTGGGGGTGCCAACTGAAGGTGGGGCACTGCTCGGGCTTGTCCAGCACATGGCAAATTTGTGTGTGGTAGGCACCCGTGCCCCAGCCCAGCAGCGGTTTTTCGGCCACCAGTTTGGGGGTGGTCTTGTAGTTGTACAGCCGGTGGCCAATGGATGAGGTGTTGTCGCTGTCGTGTTGCTGCGCCTCGGCCACGGCTTTGTCAAAGCGCGCATGCATGGTGTCGGACGTGGCCAGCAACCCACCCAGCCCCAACAAGCCCGCCAACATGGCGGCCACCGCCACCCTGCCCTTCAGTTGCGTGAGAACGAACACGCCCACCGCCACGGCCAACAGCACATAGCCGGTGCGGCCATCGGACAAGTGGGTGATGCTCACGGCTGCCAGCACAGCCGTGGCGGCCCAGCCCCATCGCACCCAGTCCCGCCCAGCGCGCGCACGAAACAGCGCCAGCAACACGAACAGGGCCATCATCACGTTCTGGGTGATGTAGTCGCCAAACACGTGGTGGCTCACGCCCCAACCCTGGTTCTGGCTTTGCGACCACGGCAGCTGAAACCACACATTCAGCCAGGTGGATACGGCGGTGAAGGCCATGGCCGCAGCAAACGCATTCAGCGCGTGCTGGCGAATGCTGGCCACCTGCCACAACAGCGCCAGCCACACCACCATCATGGGCAGCTTGACGTATTTCTTCAAGTGCAGTTGCCAGTCGTCAGCCGGCGCGGGGGTGTAGAGCACCCCCAGCAGCATCAGCCCGTACAGGGCCAGCGCCAGCCAAGCCACGGGGTTGCGGCTGACGGCCTGCCAGCGCTCGGCCCAGTGGCCGCCCAGGCACCACAGCAACACGGCCAGCAGCATCAAGGCGTTGGCCAAACCCAAGGCTATGGGGAAGGCGCCAAAGGCGCCTACCAGGGTCCACTGGGCGGCGGCGTTGCAACGATTGGAAATGGCTGTCAATGTCATTGTTGGTTGTGGCTTTTCCGAAGGGGGTGGTCACAACGCCCACTAGCGGCGCAGCCAGGCCGGGGTCTTGAAGCGCACGATCATGAGGTACAAGCCCACGTAACCCACCACGAACAGCAGGCAAAAAGCCATCAACACCCAGGTGGATTGCCAAAACAGCACCGCCGGCACGATGGAGAAGGTGGCCAACGACACCAAGTACGGCGCCGTGCGGTTGTTGCGTGCCAGCAATGCCGCGGCTTCGTCGGGTTCCAGGATGGCGCGCACCAGGCGCCGGTACACCAGCTGGTGCAGGTGCAAGGCGTCGGCGGCGCCGGCGGAGCGCCCCCTGGCCCAGCGGCGGTAACTGGAAAACACCGTTTCCCACACCGGGTACAGCAACAGCAACAGCGCAAACCAGGGCGATACCTCGGGGTGCCGCTGCACCAACAAAATGCTGATGACCGCCACCACCGCTCCCCACAGGTAGGCCCCCCCGTCTCCGGCAAACACCAAACCACTGGGGTAGTTCCACACCAGAAAGCCCAGCGTGGCCGCGGCCAGGCACAAAGACAGCGCTGCCAGTTGCCGGTCCCCCACCTGAATGGACACATGGGCCAACGCCAACGCAATCAGCACCGTCACCGCACCGGCCAGGCCGTTGTAACCGTCGATCAGGTTGAACGCATGCGGCAACCCGGCAATGGCCAACACGGCCAGCGCCATCCCCACCAGCGGCCAATGGGCCAACACTGCGTCCACGCTGGGTATACCCAGCCGCGGCACTTGGGCACCCAGCAAAGCCACGGCCAGCACACCCGCCAACAGGCTGAGGGCCAAGCGCCAACGCACCGGCACGCGTTGCGACACGTCTTCGTACACCCCTACGCCCAGCACAATCCCTGCCACGGCCGTATAGCCCAGGGCCTCGGCCCAATTCAAGGGCACGCCCACGTTTCGGCCGAGCAAAGGCAACACGGGTATCAGCCACAAGCCCACCAACCAGCCTAAGCCTACTCCCATACCGCCCACGCGCGGCACACTGCCATGGTGGAAGCGCTGTGGCATGTTGGCCGGGTAGTGGGCCGCATGTCTCTTGAACTGCCGGCGCACCCACAGCACCGACACCAAGGCCACCAAAAAACTGAAAAAAGCCAACAAGAGCACGAATTACTTCCCTGCCAATGAACGGAACCAGTAGCGCCAGAATGTAGCCGAACACCAAAACTTCAACAGACTGGTCATGTGCCACCGCAGGTGCTTGCCTGGGCGCAAGGAATTGCGCTGCGCGTCGTGCACCACGTTAAAGGGAGCCGTCTGCATGCGCCATCCTGCCAGTTGCAGACGCAAGCACAGGTCTGCATCTTCGCAATACATGAAGTACCGCTCATCAAACCCTCCCAGGGCCTGGTACACCTGGCGCGGAAACCACATCAAGGCGCCGTTAACCCAGTCGGCGGCTTCCGCTGTGGGTGCCACTCCCGGCAAGCTTTTGGCTCCGCCCAACCGCATGGCCACGCGCGCCAGCAAACCCCAAGGGGTGATCAGTGCACGGCAATGGTCCTGCACCTTACCCGTGCGGTCCACCTGCCTGGGTACCCACACACCCACGCCAGGCGGCATGACCAAGGCTTCAGGACCTGTGTTGGCATCCAAGGGCAGAAAAGCAATGTCCGGGTTGACCACCGCAAACACATCCCCGCGCGCTTTCGCGAACGCCTGGTTGTGGTTGGCGCCAAAACCCAGCGGGGCAGCGTTCTCTGTCACCACCAGCCGAAATGGCCAATCTCGCTGCTTTACCTGCGCCTTCAGTTCTGGCTCGGGCACGTTCAGGGTCAGCAGCACTTCGGCATTGCCGCAGGCGGTGGGCAAGCCAGACGACACCAAGGACTCCAGCAGCGTCATGATGTGGGGCCCATGCCCATGGCTGACGACCGAAAAACTGATCAACATCGTATTTGCACTCACTTCGCACGTTGCAGCCAGCGCCCCCAGTGGCGGCGCTCCGTCCAAGCCCACCAGGCCATGTTCAACGCCATCAACACGCCTCCCACCAACCACACATAGGCAAACGTTTCTCGGCGTGACTGCGGCTCCCACCCCAACAGGGAAAACAACAGCATACCGAGCAAGACGGGCCAGTTCATGGCCAACACATCGCGCCAAAGCCAAGCCCAATGCACCCGCGGCATGTAGCGGGCGTGCACCAGCCACGCCCACAGCAACAGGTAGGCACCGGTCAATACGGCCCAGCCCATGGCCACGGCCAACACTCCACCCCATTCGCTCAACCACCACACCATGAGGGACCACACAACCAGGGTAATCGCGTTGCCCCATGCATGCCACTTCAGCTCACCGTGTGCGTACTGCAGGTAGTATACGAAGCCACCCATGGCCCAAAAGCCATAGCCCAAGGCATACAAGGCAAGCACTGGCCAGTATTGCATGGCCCAGTCGGCCTCTCCAGTCCAGGCTGTCAGCAGCGGTTTGGCGCAAAACGCCAAGGTCAATGCGCCGCCCATGGCCAACGCACTGGCCAAACGGCTGCCCATGCGGTAAATCTGCAAAAAATCCGTTGCATGGCCCTCTGCATGCAAACGGGCCAGGCGGGGCATCAATACGGTACTGATGGGGGCGCTCAACACCATGACCATGGTGGCCACCAGCACCGCCATGGAAAAATGCCCAAAATCGCCCAGTGGCAACCGACCCGACAGCAGCGCCCGGTCCACCTGCATCAACAACGCCCCGGTCGCGGCCGCCACAGCACCCGCCACACCCAAACGCCACATGGGCCGCAATGGCGCCAGCGACCACCCCAGTCTTTCTTCAACCTGGGGCAGCAATGTGTGGGCCTTGGCTGCCAGCCATGCCCACTCCAACAGCGCCACGCCCAGCTGAAACACAAAAAAAGTGGTCACGTTGTAGCCCCACAGGTGCATGCACAGCAAGGCACCAGGAAACCGCAGTGTGGCCATCAACGCATTGAACACCGGCAACCAGACCATGTGCTCCCCACCACTCACCGCACCCCGGTGAAAGCCACTCCACCAGCGCAGTGCCACGGCAAGACCCATCAGGGCCACTGCACGGCTTGCCGTCTCGTGCGGCAGCTCCAACACGTTCAACCAACGCCGCACCAGTGCATCAGCCAGCAGCACCACCGCCAAGGCCCCCGCTGTGGCGAGCCCCGCAAACACCATGGCAAACGCCCGCCAAATGCGCCGAAAGTCCAAAGGGGACAGCGCCTGCGCCCGCATCCGCGCAAACTCTCTTTGCACCATGGGGGTCAGGCCCAGATCGAGCACATAAAACGCCGCAAACAGCATGGAAAAAAAGGCCACCAGGCCATAGGCCTCGGCGCCCATCCGGCGCTCCAGCACCGGCACCAGCGCCACGGCCAGCAGCGTCACGTACAGCTGGCTCGCGTAGTTCAGCGCGATGCTGGTGCGCAATTGCATCAGCAATGCGCTCCAGACATCAGGCTGCCATTCGGCGGCCGTGCCACGGCCAGCAAAACATCCATCGTCTGGCTCGCTGTGTGCGCCCAAGAAAACGCCGCCGCCCGCTGACGGCCCTTCTCCGCCAATGAGGCCCGCAGGCTGTTGTCGGTCAACAACTGCACCAGCCCGGCACGGATCGAGTCCACGCTGCCTGGGTCCACCAACAGCGCCGCGTCGCCAGCCACTTCTTTGGTAGCCCCCACGTCACTGGTCAGCACCGGCAGGCCCTGGGCCATGGCCTCCACCACAGGCAAACCGAACCCCTCGTACAGCGAGGGGTACAGAAAGGCCAGTGCCCCAGCCATCCAATGCCCCAACTCCTTGTCGGTCACAGAACCCTTGAAATCCACGGTATCGGTGGTGTTGAGCCGGGCCATCCACTCGTCCACCAACCAGCCGGTGGCGCCAATCACCACCAGCCGTGTCTGGCCTCGAATGGCAGGCGGCACCGCCTGCCACGCCTGCACCAGGCGCTCCAGGTTTTTGCGGGGCTCCACCGTTCCCACAAACAACAGGTAGGGGTATTCCGGGCCGTCATGGCCATGGGCTGCTAGTGATGCTTGGTCGCCCTTCAACTGGCGCCCTGCCAAGAGCGTCACGTGCGTCTTGCCTGCACTCGCCGGCAGCAGCCGGTGCAAATCGGCCTGGGTTGAGCGAGAAATGGCCAACACCGCCTTGGCCTTGCCCACCGACGCACGAATGATGGCGGGAAAATAGTAGCGCTTGATGCGCTCATGCAACTGAGGAAACAACTGAAACGTCAGGTCGTGCACCGTGAGCACCATGGGGCACCGCGCCAACACGGGCAACACAAAACCAGTCCCCCAATGCACGTCCACCCTGTGTTGCGCCAAGCGCCAGGGCAGCACCAGCTGTTGCCACAACACCCGCCAATGGCGGTGATCCGGTGCCCTTACCCAGGTAAAGCGTTCATCCAAGCCCAAGCCCACCAGGTGCGCGCGCGCCTTGTCGGTTGCAAACACCACAAACTCATGCTTCAGGGTTTTGTCTTGCGACCAGGCAGACAAGATCTCGGCCACATACACCGCCGTGCCTGTCTTTGGGCCACCCAGGCCCGTGGCATCGATGCCGATTCTCATTTCAGGCTCCGGAACACTTCTGCCATGCGCTGGCCCTCTTCTGCCCAAGACCAGGCGGGCCCTGTAACATTGTGGTTCAGTTCACTTCCCCTGGATTGCAAGGCCTGCAAAATGCCGCTGGCAATGCCGGCCGCTTTGGGCTGCACATAAGTGGGCACGTCCCCGCCGGCCTCCCTCATTTCCGGCACGTCCGAAGCGACCACGGTGGCGCCACAGCGCACGGCCTCCAGCACCGGAATGCCAAAACCCTCGTACAGCGACGGCATCACCACCACATCGGCGGCTGCGTACAGCATCGGCAAATCGGCGTCTGGCATATGGCCCAGCTGCACAATGGGCAAGCCATGGCGCTGTGCGTCTTCCAGGTGCTTGTTCAAACCCGCATTGCGCCATCCATTCTGCCCCACCAGCACCAGGGCATGGTCCAGCAAATGGCCAGCCGCGCGCAACTGGAGCAACGCCTGGATCAAGGCCGTGAGGTTTTTTCTGGGTTCCAGCGTAGAAACCGACAGGACGAATGGCCGCTCCATGCCCGCAGGGCGCTGCCATGCTGCCCACTGCCTGGGTTGGGGTGGTGCAAACCAGGGGGCAGCGGCTGGGCGCACCACCGCGTCAGCGGTCCGCCCGTACCACTGCTGCAAGCGGTGTGCCGTGCCCTGGGAAATGGTCACCACCCGTGTGGCGCGTTGCACCGTGGGCTTGAACAAGCACTGCAACGCGAAACGGTTGTTCCGCGTCAGTGTTTCAGGGAACAAGCGGAACACGAAGTCGTACACGGTCAGCACCGAAGGCACTGCCGCAGGCAAGTCCAGTGGCAGAAAGTTGGCAGCCCCCCAGAAGACTCTTACACCGTCTTTGGCCGCCAAACGCCCTGCCCGCAGCCAGTACCACACCGAAGCGGGTAAACGGCGCCCCCACAGCGTGCGGTCCTCGCACACACTCCAACGGTTGTTGTGCACCGGCATGCGCACGGGTCGGTTGGCATAAACCCGAAAACGGGCGTCGGGCATGGCCTCGTCCAGTTGCCGGCACAGCTCGGTCACGTACCGGCCGGTACCCGCCGTCTGCCCATAAAACGGACGCCCGTCAATTCCGATCAGCATGCGCTTGATCCAGCATCCACTGCAACATTTCGCGCAGGCTGGGCTGCTTCAGCGTGATGTTTGCAGCGGCACACAACTGCTGCAGCCTGGCTGGGTTGCCACACAGGCTGTGCACTTCGTTGGCACGCACAAAGGCAGGGTTCACCTGGGCTTCTACCGCATGGCCCGCCAACTCGGCCAACGTGTCCATCACCTGCTGCAAGGTGTAGGGCTGGCCACTGCACACGTTGTATACCTCGCCGGGCTGGCCGTGGGCCAGCAAGGCCAGGTAGGCGTCGCACACCATGCGCACGTCGTTGAATTCGCGCTCCACCTGCACATTGCCCAGTTCCACCACCGGCGCGCGGCGGGCGTAATGGCTCACCAGCTTGGGAATCACGAAGTTGGGTGCCTGGCCCGGGCCGGTGTAGTTGAAGGGCCGGGTGATGACGATGGGCAGCCTGTCCATGTACGTGCGGGCCATGTGCTCCATGGCCAGCTTGCTCATGGCGTAGTGGTTGACGGGGGCTGGGGCTTGTGTCTCGGTAATGGGCGAAGACTCGCAATTGCCATAGATGTTGGCGCTGCTGGCCAGCAGCACCTTGGCGGGCCTCACCTGCAGTGCCGCCAACGCCTGCAGCAAATGGCAGGTGCCCACGGTGTTGACGGCGTAAAAGGCCGCTTCGTCGGCATGGCCGACGAAGCTGATGGCCGCCAGGTGCACCACCGCGTCGGGCTGCAGGGCAGCCACCTCTTGCATCACTGCGTTCTTGTCGGTAAGGTTGGCTTGCAGAACCGCAATGTGGTGCCCTGCAGCCAATGCTGCCTCTTTAAAAAAACGGCCGGTAAAGCCGGCCGCCCCCGTCAGCAGGATATTCATCAGAATGAGAACCCGACCTGGTTTCTGCGAAGGTCGGCCTCCACCATCATCTGGCAGAGCTGCTCCAGCGTGGTGGTGGGCTCCCAACCCAGTTTGGCCTTGGCCTTGGCGGGGTTGCCAATCAGCAACTCCACCTCTGCGGGGCGGTAGAACTTGGGGTTGATGCGCATGACCGTTTTACCGGTGGCGGTGTCCACCGCGGTTTCGTGCTCGGCGGTGCCTTTGAAGTCCACCACAATGCCCGCGCCCTTGAAGGCCATGCGCACAAAGTCGCGTACGGTCTCGGTGCGGTTGGTGGCCAGCACGTAGGTATCGGGCGTGTCCACCTGCAGCATGCGCCACATACCCTCGACGTACTCTTTGGCAAAACCCCAGTCGCGTTTGGCGTCCAGATTGCCCAGCTCCAGGCAATCGAGCTGGCCCAGCTTGATTTTGGCCACGCTGTCGGTGATTTTGCGGGTGACGAACTCACGCCCGCGCAGCGGGCTTTCGTGGTTAAAGAGGATGCCACTGCAACCGAATATGTCGTAGCTCTCGCGGTAGTTCACCGTCATCCAGTGGGCGTAGAGCTTTGCCACGCCGTAAGGGCTGCGGGGGTAGAAGGGCGTGTCTTCCACCTGCGGAATGGCTTGCACCTTGCCAAACATCTCGCTGGTGCTGGCCTGGTAGAAGCGTATCTTGGGGTTGACCAAACGAATGGCTTCCAGCAGGTTCAATGCGCCAATCCCGGTGATCTGCGCCGTGGTGGTGGGCTGGTCAAAACTGACACCCACGAAGCTCTGCGCCGCCAGGTTGTAAATCTCGGTGGGCTGGACTTTCTGCACCAGGGCAATGCTGGCACCCAGGTCGGTCAAGTCGTACTCCACCAAACGCAGGTTGGGGTGGTTCTGGATGCCCAACTCCTCAATGCGCCAGAAGTTGACCGAGCTGGTACGGCGGTAGGTGCCGTAAACAGTGTAGCCCTTGTCGAGCAGCAGCTGCGCTAGGTAAGCGCCGTCTTGACCGGTGATGCCGGTGATTATTGCTGATTTCATTTTATGCAACTTCCTTAGTTTGATCTTTAGTGGTAGACATTTGTAAGTCTGCCTGCGCGAACTCGATGGAAGCCAGCAACTGTTGTACGCTCTGTTTCCAGGTCAGGGAGGGCATGTCATCCGACTTGGGGTGCGCGTTGTTTCTGTAGAGTCCCAACCAAGATTTAATAGCTTGCGCTAGCTGCTCGGGTTTATCTGCGGTGAAGTAACAGGCATGCTCACCGGCTACCTCGCGGAACACGGCAATGTCACGCGCAAGTATCGGCAGTTTGTGTTGGGCCGCTTCGATCAGCGGCAGGCCAAAACCTTCGCATTCCGAGGCGGCAATCAGACAATCGGCCCGAGCATAGATTTTTTCAAGATACTCGTCACTGGCGCCTTCCAGCCATAGGAGATTTTTGCCGGCTTGCGGATGCTGGCGCAGCTGCTGGGCGAATTCGTCCATCTTCCAGCCCTGCTTACCCACCAGCACCAGCAGGCTGTCGTCGCCGTCGGCCCACAGCTGTTCGAACGCGGCCAGCGTCTGCGCGTGACCCTTGCGCGGCTCGATGGTGCTCACCATCAAAAAGCTCACCCTGCCGTCCATGCGGGCCAGCGTGGCCTCGGCGTCGGCCGGCAGGCCGCGCGTGGGGGTGGAGCTGTCGAGGTCGGCGCCCAGATGAAAGTGGCCAATCATCGGCAGCGGCGCGCTGGGGGCTTGCTCCCGCAGCCAAGCGGCCACGTCCTGCGCCACCGCGTCAGAAATACAAATCAGCCCGTCGGCGCAACGCGCCAGGCTGCGCAGCCAAACATCAAAAGCCTGGGTGATGCCAGCCACGGTGAACCGGGCATGGCGCAGCGGAATTATGTCGTACACCACGTAATACACCCGCGCGCCGGCCAGACGGAAAGCCGCTAGCTGTTGCTCGGCTTCGGGGAACAGGTGGGCGGCCAGGTCCAGGCCCAGAAACACATCGCTCGGCCCGACCTGCACCGGCTGGCCTTCGCGAGGCTCACCGGCACCCTTAAGGTGGAATTTGCCGGTGTAACGGAAGCCTTCGGTCTTGTCGCCGTAGACCGGGCAGATGTCGTAACCGGTCGGCGGCTGGAGAAACAGCTCGTTAAGGATGCTGCGCACCACCCGCTGAATGCCGGTGCGGGCGTCACGGTGATACAGCTCGGAGACGTCCACCAGCAATTGCTTGCGGCGCTGGGCGGTCCAACCGGCCTGCCAAGCACGCCGCGCCGGAGCGATGACGTCGGCCAGGCGGCGCTCGCGGCGCAAGGCGCCCATCACCGTTAGCAGGCGGGCTGACAGGCTATCCCAGTCACGCGCGCTCAGCCAGTCCCGCTGGCGGGCAATCTGCGCAGCAGCGGCCTCGGGCTGAGCGCTCAGCGCCTGCACTGCGCGCACGATATCGTCGGCCTCGTGGCCGTCCATCTTCCAGGTGACGTCCGGCAGGTCGGAGAAAATCTCCAGCGGGCTGACCAGCACCGGCTTGAGGGTGGAAAGACCAATGGTGACCGCGCCGCTGGCGCTTTCGCGGGTGTGCTTGTACGGAAAAACAATATAGTCGGCCGCGCCCAACAGACGCTGGCAGGTTTCAATCGGCCGGTAGTCGGTAATCCAGTGAATCTGACCGTCCACACCCAGCTGACGGGCGCGCTGCTGGTATTGCTCGATCATGCGCTCGCTGCGCTCGTCCAGAATCGAGTTAAGGGCCAGCAAGTGTACGGCGCGGCCGCTGGCCCCAGCCAGCGGCTTGATGGTTTCCACCAAGGTGTCGATGCCCTTGTGCTCCAAGGCAAAGCCGAAACAGCCCAGCACCAGCGCATCGACCGGAATGCCCAGCTCGGCGCGCACGGCTTCGGGCTGCGGGTCGGCCAGCGGCTGCACCACACCGTGATGCAGCAGCATAACATTGTCGGCCAGGCCCAGCGCCAGCATGTGATTGAGATCTTCCGGCTTGTGCACGATGATGCGGTCGATCTGCGCCAGCGCGCTTACGGCGGCGGCCGATACCCGGCATTCCACCAGCAGCGGCAGGGTGGAGTGCAGCTCCAACATCACCACGCGGCCTTGCTGGCTCAACGCGGCCAGTTGGGTGCAACAAGCGTCAGACAAGGGGAACAAGCTGGGCTGATGCTGCACCAGCACCACTTGCGCGTCGCTCTGGCCGATGCGCTCAAGCACGCCGGGCACGCTGTCGTTATGGCCCAGCGTCCAGCTGGATAGGGCATTGGCCGGCGGGATGTCGGTGCGGTCGTCGCAATACACGGTAAGCGCCACCTCGGGGGCGTCCACCATGGCGCGCAGCAGCTTGTGGCTGTATTCTGCAATGCCGCAGCGGATGGCCCAGGGGCTGAGCAGAGCCAAGCGCAGCGGGCCGGGCTCAGCCTTGGGCTGGCGCGCCAGCCAGTCGGCGCTGGCCAGCAGGCCGCGCGCGCCATTGTCCCAGCGGTAGGTGTCGCGCACATGGCGCATACCGGAGTCGCGCTGCGCTTGCAAGGCCGGGTCATCGGCCAGGATGCGCTGGCGCACCAGTTGCAGCTTGGCGGCCAGGTCGGCGCGGTCGGGCTCCAGCCAGCAGGCGTCGCTGGCGCGCACATGGCTGCGCGAAGCGGCAAAGTGGAAGTTCACCAGCGTGGCGGTGGCGTGGCTGCAAAAATCCGCCTGGGCGCTGTGGCCAGTGGTGACCACCGGCAGGGCCATGGCCAAGGCCTCGGCCGCCGGCAGGTTAAAGCCTTCGCCACGGGTGGGCAGCACCATGGCGTGGGCGCTGCGGTACAGTGCCAGCATGCCCGCGTCGTCCAGCGGCGCTTCGTCAATGATTACCCGCGCCGGTTTGTCGCGCCCGGCCGACAGCGCTTGCAGCTGCTGGTGAATCTGGTTGTGCGGGTTGGGGAAGGTCTTGATGTACAGCTCGACGGCGTCGTCGGAGCTGAAGGCGTCCAGATAGGCGGCCAGCAGCACATCGGCGCCCTTGCGTTCGAACACCGAAGACACATGCAAAAAGCGCAGGCGCTGGCCATCGGCCACGCGCAGCGCGCCCAGCGGTTCGGCATCAGCAGGAATCAGGTGATCGATGCCCATCGGAATCACGAACACCGGCGGACGGCATCCCGAGTTGAGCAAAGCGCGCTTGACTGACTCCGCTGCCACCCACACCACGTCAAAATGGGCGTTCATATGGGCAATGGTGTCGGCCGGGACGGAGGTTTCTTCCCAGAAAAACACAACGCCGCGCTGGCCGGCCGGCCGGGCGTCGGTGATGAAGGGATAGTGGTGCACCACGGAAATTGCCTCACCGACGGCATCATTCGGCACGGCACGGCGCAGCGCGGCGTGCAGCTGCGCGTCTTGCTCGGCCGGCAGCTTGGGCGCTTCGGCGTAGGGCTGGCCGTGGTAAGGCACAAAGCTCAAGCGCTGCTGGTTGATGCGCTCCAACGCGCCAGCCAGGCCACGGTTGACAATGGCCAGGCTGTAATGGCCTTCCACATGGCCGGTCAGCCGCACCCAGCGCGAGGCGGCCTTGGCGGGCTTAGCAAGCAGCAGGGTTTCCGGCAGGGTGGGAAAGGCTGGCAAAACCCGCGGATGCGGGCGCAGCTCGCCTGTAGCGGTGTACAGCTGCAATTCGCGCCGGGTCAGCGCCTTCGATTTGAGCGCCTGCAAAAAACTGTACACGCCCAGCCGTTTGGCCACTGCAATCAGCGCCTGCTTCAGCGCCGGGTGGCACTCCAGCACGGCCAGCACCGCGCCGCTGGGGCGCGACAGCCTGGCCATCAGCCTGGCGCGGGCCTGTTGCTTGTGGCGCGGCGCTTCGTCGCGCAGTTGGCGCAGCAGGCCCATCACCGCGCGCAAGGGACGGGTGAGCCGCCAGGATTTGCTGCTGTACACGCGATCCAGCTCGGCTTGCAGAGTGGCGCGGGTCTGCTCGGCCAGCGCCTGCGCCTTCTTGGCGCGCAGCCATTCGCGTTCGGTCGCCTTGTGCGCGGCGGCCAGCTCCTGGGCCAGCCGGTGCTGTTCAGCGGGGATATGGCCGTCAAACACATTGGGCGGCGCGCGAAAGGCGTCGGCCAGCCCGGCGTGTTCGCCGGCGACGTAATAGCGGTTCAGACCGTCGAAATAAACCCAGCGATAGCCGGCACCAATGATCATCGGCTCCCAATCGGCGTTGATCTGCTGCGAGTTGGGCAGGGTGGCTTCCACCAGCACGATCCACGGCCGAAAGCGCTGAAAATCCATGCCCTTGAGCACGTCGGCTTCAAAGCCTTCGACGTCGATCTTGAGAAAATGAATCTCCCGGCCGGCGGCATATTCGGCGCAGATATCGCTCAGTGGGCGCATCGGCACCACGCTGACGTGGGTGGTCAGGCCCTGGCTGGCGTGGCGTTCGGCCACTTCGGCCGAAGCGGTGGCTAGGCCACGCACCTCGGTGTTGTACAGGGTGATCTCGCCCACGCTAGCGCCAACCGCCACTTGCAGATTGATGTCGCGCAGCCGCTCGGCGCGTAGCTGTGAGATGTGCTCGTCCAGCGGTTCGATGTTCAGGCCGTGCCAGCCCAGGTCGTAAAACGCCTTGGTGACCGAATCGTCAGACGGGTGATTGGCGCCGACGTCGATATAAAAGCCGCGCTCGACGTGCTTGAGCGCGCGCCAAAGCATCACGTCTTCGCCGTTTTGGGCGTAGGAAATGAAGGTCATGAGCGAGAGATCCCGATGACCGGGTCTAGCCACGCACAACCGGCAAAGTGCGGTTTACTGAAATTGACCACGTCAAAAACCAGCGCCAGATCACGCCATTCATAGTTCTTGTCCAAGTGCGTATCCGAGCTGACCAACGCCGTTTGTACGGAGTAAGTACCAGACCCCAGATTGGCAGGAAAGGCAATCTCAAAAACATAACGTTCGCCTTGTTTTACATCCAACAAGGGCTGCTGTTTAAGGTCGGTATTCGTGCCATAAATGACCTGCCCAAGTCGATCTTTGATGCCATAGCCCAGCACAAGACGTTGCATGGCTGCATTGGCGGTCACTTCTACGCGCAAGCGGACGGGTTGGCCCACATCCACCACTTCCAATGGCTTGCCGTTGCTATCGACCAGGGAGATCGCCGAAACACAGGCTTCGCCGGTGCCGGAAATGGTCTGCACCCGGCCATTCTCGGTGGCCACTTGTTGAACGGTTTGATTCTGATGGTCAGCCAACAGGGCGTTGTAGTAGTCCATCACCGCTTCGGGCTCGCCTTGCATGGCGAGTTGTCCGGCACGGAGCAAGATGGCCCGGTCGCAAATGCTGATGATGGCCTGCTTGTCGTGGCTGACGATGAGCAGCGTTGTGCCCTGCTTGCGGAATTCGCGGATGCGGTCAAAGCTCTTGTGTTGGAAGTAGGCATCGCCTACCGAGAGGGCTTCGTCCACGATGAGAATGTCCGGCCGGATGGCCGTGGCCACGCTGAAGGCCAGGCGCATCTGCATGCCGCTGCTGTACACGCGCACCGGCTGGTCAATGTACTCGCCAATCTCAGCAAACGCTTCAATGTCCGGCATCAGGCGGGCAATGGTTTCGCTGTCCATGCCCAGCAATTGCCCCGCCATGAACGCGTTTTGCCGCCCGGTAAAGTCCGGGTGGAAGCCCATGCCCAGTTCCAACAGGGCGGCCACGCGGCCCGTCATGTGCACGCGGCCGGTGGTGGGCTGGGTGGTGCCGGTAATGAGCTTGAGCAGGGTGCTCTTGCCCGCCCCGTTGATGCCGATGATGCCCACCGCCTCACCAGGCTGAACGGTGAAGTTGATGTCTTTCAGCACCCAGTGCAGGTGGTGGCGGGGTTTGTTGCGGGGGTCCACCCATTCGGCCAGCCGCGCCCAGCGGGTGGGGTACTGCTTGTAGGCTTTGCCCAAGTTAGAAACGGTGATGGTGCCCATTACAGTTCATCCACCATTTCGCCCGCACGTTGGCGAAACACGCGCAGGCCCAGCCCACACAGCAACAGCGCCAGAGCCAACGGGTACAGCAACGAGCTCCACTGCGGCCAATCGCCCCGCACCAGCACGCCTTGTACGGCAGCCATGACACTGGCCATGGGGTTGAGTGCCATGAGGGGCTGCAGCCGCTCGGGGAGGATGGTGGGTGGGTACACGATGGGCGTGAGCCAGAACCAGAACGTGACGAAGATGCCGAAGAACTGCCCCACGTCGCGAAAAAACACGTTAAGCACGCCCAGCACCATGCCCAGCCCAATGGCAAACAGCACCAACACGGCCAGCACTGGGGCCAGCGCCAAGTAAGCCCAGCCCGGGAAGTTGCCGGTGAGCAGCAAAAAGGCTGTAAACAGCCCAAACACAATACCGAAGTTGAGCAAACCGGTGGCCACTACCGTGACGGGCAGACACAACCTTGGGAAGGTGAGTTTTTTGAGCAGGTTGGCGTTGTCCAGAAACATGTTCTGGCTGCGGGTGGTGATTTCGGCAAACAACCCCCATGTGAGGATGCCTGCGCACAGGTAAATGCTGTAGCCAAAGGTGCTGTCCACCCCCGGCAACTTGGCCCGCATGATTTGCGAGAAGATGACGGTGTACACCAGAATCATGGCCAAGGGCTGCAACACCGTCCACGCCGCGCCCAACAGGGAGTTGCGGTACTTGAGCTGGAACTCGCGCTTGACGTTGCCCAGCACAAAGCCGCGGTAGGCCCACACGGGGCGCAGCATACCCAGCATCACACCCGCCCGTAGTAGTCCTGGAAGCGGACGATGTCGTCCTCTCCCAGGTATTCGCCGCTTTGCACCTCGATCATCACCAGGTCGAGCACGCCAGGGTTTTCGAGCCGGTGCTTGTGCCCCGCCGGAATGTAGGTGGATTCGTTGGTGCCTACCATGATTTCACGCTCACCGTTGACGACCCTGGCCATGCCGCTGACGACGATCCAGTGCTCGCTACGGTGGTGGTGCATTTGCAGGCTGAGACTGGCGCCGGGCTTGACTTCGATGCGCTTGATTTTAAAGCGGGGCCCCTCTTCCAGCACGGTGTAGGTGCCCCAGGGGCGTGCCACGGTGCGATGCAACTTGTAGGCTTCGTGCCCATTGGTTTTGAGCTGGGCCACCACCTTTTTCACGTCTTGCGCCTTGTCGGGATGGGCCACCAGCAGGGCGTCTGGCGTGTCGATGATCATGAGGTCGTTCACCCCCACGGTGGCCACCAGCCGGTCTTCACTCTGCACGAAGGTGTTGCGGCTGTCGACGAAAATGGCTTCGCCCACAACACGGTTATCTGCGCCATCAGGCACCACGAGATCCTTGACCGCATTCCAGGAACCAATGTCGCTCCAGCCGAAATCGGAAGGCACCACGGCCACGCGGTTGGAGCGTTCCATGACGGCGTAGTCGATGGAGATGTCGGGCACCTGAGCAAACGCCTGGGCCGGAATGTCGAGCATGTGGCCAGTGGCGTTGGGCTGGGCATTGAGGGCTTGCCAGCAGGCTTGCACCGCAGTGGCCACGTCGGGGGCGTGCTCAGCCATTTCTTCCAGCAAGCGGCCCGCCTGGAAGCAGAACATGCCCGAATTCCAGTAGAAGTTCCCGCTGGCCAGGTAGGCCTGCGCTTTGTCGAGCGAGGGTTTTTCGACAAACCGAACCGCTTTGCGGCCTTGGACAAGGGCTTCACCGGCTTCTATGTAGCCAAACCCGGTTTCGGGCCCGGTGGGCACGATGCCGAAGGTGACCAGATAGCCTTGCTGGGCCAGGGCAGCGGCATCGGCCACGGCAGAAGTGAAGCGGGCCTGATCTTGAATGAGATGGTCCGCCGCAAGGACCAGCATCAAGGCGTCTGGGCCATGCTGTTCGGCCACCTGGTGGGCGGCCAGTGCCACGGCAGGCGCCGTATTGCGGCCAACGGGCTCAAGCAAAAACACGCCGGGATGGCGCTCGCCCAGTTGGGCGGCGGCCAGCTCGTCTTTGCTCATGAAGTAGTAGTCGCGATTGGTGACGGTGAGCACTTCACCGGCGCTGCTGCTCAAAGCATCTGCCACCGCCGCGGCACGGCGGTAAGTTTTGAAGAGCAGCGACTCCCCGTCGGCGAGCTTCATAAACGGTTTGGGGTGGCCTTCGCGAGATACGGGCCACAAGCGGGTTCCGGCACCGCCGGAGAGAATAACCGGGATGAGCATTTTTCCCTGATGTGTCTGTTAATCGCCGTATTTTGCCAGAAGGGTGGCACAGAATTGGCAGCCAGCAAAGGCTGGCTACCGGTGTTACACGTCAGGGAAACAATTCGGCTTGCCGAAATGTCAACGCTGCAACATCTTTCGCAGCCAATAGGGGCTCGCCTTGCAACGGCCAATGTATGTCCAACTGCGAGTCGCTCCACAACAGGCTGCGCTCGTGCTCCGAGTACCAGTAGTCGGTAGTTTTGTACAGGAACTCGGCCGACTCACTCAAGGTGAGAAAGCCATGCGCAAAGCCCGGGGGAATCCACATCTGCTTGTGGTTGCTGGCACTGAGCACCTCGCCCACCCACTGGCCAAAGGTGGGGCTGCTTTGGCGCAGGTCGACCGCCACGTCGAACACCTCGCCCTGCACCACCCGCACAAGCTTGCCCTGAGGGTGCTGGATTTGGTAATGCAGCCCGCGCAGCACACCCCGGGCGGATTTGCTGTGGTTGTCTTGTACGAATTGCACGCCCTGCAGGCCGGTGGCCTGTTCAAAGTCGCGCTGGTTGAAACTTTCGAAGAAGAAGCCGCGTGCATCGCCGAACACTTTGGGTTCAAGCACCAGGACTTCGGGGATGGCGGTGGGGGTGACGGTGTAGGGCATGGCTACCTTTACTTGAGCAAACCCAGCAGGTATTGCCCATAACCGCTCTTGGCCAGGGGCTGCGCGAGCTGCTGCAGTTGCTCGGCACCGATCCAGCCGTTGCGCCAGGCGATTTCTTCCGGGCAGGCAATCTTCAGGCCCTGGCGCCGCTCCAGCGTGGCGATGAACTGCCCCGCGTCGAGCAGACTGTCGTGGGTACCGGTGTCCAGCCAGGCGTAGCCCCGGCCCATGGTCTGCACGTTCAGTTGGCCTTGCTGCAGGTACGTCTGGTTGACGGTGGTAATTTCCAATTCGCCCCGCGCGCTGGGCTGGACGGCCTTGGCAATGTCCACCACCTGCGGGTCGTAAAAGTACAGGCCGGTGACGGCGTAGTTGCTCTTGGGGGCCTTGGGCTTTTCTTGAATGCTGATGGCCTGGCCCTGGGCGTTGAACTCCACCACGCCGTAGCGTTCCGGGTCTTGCACGTGGTAGGCGAACACGGTGGCGCCGGTGGTTTGCGCGTCGGCCGCTTTGAGCAGGGGCTGAAAGTCGTGCCCGTAGTAGATGTTGTCGCCCAGCACCAGAGCGCTGGGAGCGTTGCCTATGAAGGGCTCGCCAATGATGAAAGCTTGGGCCAGCCCATCGGGGCTGGGCTGCACTGCGTACTGCAGGTTCATGCCCCACTGGCTGCCGTCGCCCAGCAGTTGCTGGAAGCGCGGCGTGTCTTGCGGGGTGCTGATGACGAGCACGTCGCGCATGCCGGCCAGCATGAGGGTGCTGAGCGGGTAATAGATCATGGGCTTGTCGTACACCGGCAGCAGCTGTTTGCTGATGGCCAGTGTGGCCGGGTGCAGCCGCGTGCCGGAGCCGCCGGCGAGGATGAGGCCTTTGCGTGGGGTCATGGTGCGTGAATGGGGTTCTGCAAAAAATCAATCAGGAAAGCGTATCGATCATCCTGCACGATGGCGGCAATTTGTGCCATGTCGACGTTCATGTAGTCGTGAACGATGCGATTGCGCAAACCCACGATGGCATTCCACTGCGGCAGGTCATTCTGAGAAATCAGCTTGTGGTGAGCCATCGCTGCAAACGCGTCGTAAGCAGAGACAGGTACATCTGCTCCAGCGGCTTTGAGGCTATGCTTGGCTTTACCTATGGCGTTTTCGATCAGGATCTGCAAGGCATGCAATACGCCGCCTTGTTCAAGTGGCGTCAAGACCCGGCCCGGGGTCGCAAACAAAGCCTTGGCCTCGTTGAGCATGGCGCCGCACTCTTGCGCAATGCGCTGGCACTCCGCCTCGTAAAGCTCAAGCCGCATGTTGCCGCCTCCAATGAAAATCTTCTATTTCAGCCCACGTGGTTTGCAGGAATCGCATCCAGGGCAAGCCATTCTCGCCGGCGAGCACACGCCCTTCCTCTGCCACCAATGCACGCATGGCCAGCCGCGCCTGCACCAGATCGATCAGGTCGATCGCTTCAGGGGGACTGGCGATGGCCTGTGACAGTTGCAAGCGCAGCGACTCGGTGGCTTCCAGCCGTTGCACGGGATTCAACCCGCGCTGCCAACGGATGGCAATGTCCCAATCGCTGCCTGCCGTGGCGGTACCGTTCGCACGGCTGCCCACAAGGACAGCAAATTCCAGTTCGGGCTGGCGTTGAAGCACTTCCGCCAGCGCGGCCAAGTTGGCCTCGGCCGGTGCCTGATCGTTCATGGCAACACCTCGGCCAGCATGCGGTCCACACCTTGCTGCCAAGGCGGCAGGGTAAGCCCAAAGATGCTTTGCAGCAGCGCCGTGTTGAGCCGCGAGTTGTGCGGCCGGCGCGCGGGGGTGGGGAAGGCGGTGGTGGGCACCGGGTCGATGGACTGGACCTGCCAGCCGCCCTGGGGCTGCAGGTGCTGCGCCTGGGCGACGACGTGCCGGGCATAGCCGTGCCACGTGGTTTCGCCAGCCGCCGCCAGGTGGTAGGTGCCCTGCCCTTCGCCGGTGCGCAGCAGGTGGCGTATGCAGTGGGCGGTAACGTCGGCAATCAGCTCGGCCCCGGTAGGCGCGCCAAACTGGTCGTCGATGACGGTGAGACGTTCGCGCTCGCGCGCCAGGCGCAGCATGGTTTTGGCGAAGTTGCCGCCGCGCGCGGCGTACACCCAACTGGTGCGCAGGATGAGGTGCTGGCGGCTGGCCTGCAGGATGCGCTGCTCACCCTCGAGCTTGGTGAGGCCGTAGGCATTGAGCGGGCCGGTGGCGTCGCCTTCCTGCCAGGGGGTGTGGCCGCCGCCGTTAAAAACGTAGTCGGTGCTGTAATGCACCAGCCAGGCCCCCACGGCGTGCGCGGCCTGGGCCAGCACGCCCGGGGCCTCGGCGTTGATGCGGCGGGCCAGGGCCACGTCGGACTCGGCTTTGTCCACGGCGGTGTAGGCGGCCGCGTTGACGATGACCTGCGGGCGCACGGCATGGACCGTGCGGGCCAGGCCCGCCAGGTCGGACAGATCGCCGCACAAGGGCTGGTCCAGCGGGGGCAGGCCCTGCCACGCGGGCAGTTGGGCGGCTTGCTGGGGCGTCAAGCCGTCGCGGTCCAGCGCGATGAGCTGGCCCAGCGGTGCCAGGCTGCGTTGCAGCTCCCAACCCACCTGGCCGTTTTTGCCCAGCAGCAAAATGCGCAGCGGGCTCATGCGGCGTGGGCGGCGGCAGCGGCGCCGTACTGTTGGCTCACCCAGTCCCGGTAGCTGCCGCTTTGCACGTGCTGCACCCACTCCGGGTGATCCAGGTACCACTGCACCGTCTTGCGGATGCCGGTCTCGAAGGTTTCGGCCGGCTTCCAGCCCAGTTCGCGCTCGATCTTGCGCGCGTCGATGGCGTAGCGCCGGTCGTGGCCGGGACGGTCTTGCACATGGGTGATTTGCGCTTGGTAGCTGCTGCCGTCGGCCTTGGGGCGCAACTCATCCAGCAGCGCGCAGACGGTGTGCACGATGTCGATGTTGGGCTTTTCGTTCCAGCCGCCGACGTTGTAGGTTTCGCCCAGTTGGCCAGCCTCCAGCACGCGGCGGATGGCGCTGCAGTGGTCTTTCACGTAGAGCCAGTCGCGCACCTGCAGGCCGTCGCCATAGACCGGCAGGGGCTTGCCGGCCAGGGCGTTGACGATCATCAGCGGGATGAGCTTTTCGGGGAAGTGGTAGGGCCCGTAGTTGTTGCTGCAGTTGGTGGTGAGCACCGGCAGGCCGTAGGTGTGGTGCCAGGCACGCACCAGGTGGTCAGACGCGGCTTTGCTGGCGCTGTAGGGGCTGTTGGGTTCGTAGGGGTGGGTTTCCGCAAACGGCGGATCGTCCTTGGCCAGGGTGCCGTAGACCTCGTCGGTGCTGACGTGCAGGAAACGGAAGGCGGTTTTCTCGGCCTCGGGCAAGGCGGACCAGTAGGCGCGCACGGCTTCGAGCAGGCGGAAGGTGCCGACGATGTTGGTCTGGATGAAGTCTTCGGGGCCGTGGATGGAGCGGTCCACGTGGCTTTCGGCGGCGAAGTGCAGCACGGCGCGCGGACGGTGCTGGGCCAGCAGGGCATCCACCAGGGTGCGGTCGCCCAGGTCGCCTTGGACGAAGAAGTGGCGCGCGTCGCCCTGCAGGCTGGCCAGGTTTTCCAGGTTGCCGGCGTAGGTCAGCTTGTCGAGGTTGACGACGGGCTCGTCGCACTGGGCCAGCCAGTCGAGCACGAAGTTGCTGCCAATGAAGCCGGCGCCGCCGGTGACGAGAATCATGCCCTGGTGCTCCTACTGAAGTGAACACCCAATTATCGATGCAGCGACACCTGCGGGGCTGACCGAGCCTGCGACCGTGCGGACGCGTTGCACAATGCACGCTCGACGCAACCCATTGACGAAGGAACCCCCCCGTGTCTGACCTGAAAGCCGCTTTTGAAGCTTCTGTGGCCGCAACCAAAGACCTGACCCAGCGCCCCGACAACCAGACGCTGCTGAAGCTCTACGCGCTGTACAAGCAGGCCACCGAGGGCGACAACGCCGCCACCAAGCCCGGCTTCGGCGACCTGGTGGGCCGCGCCAAGTGGGACGCCTGGGCCGCCTTGAAAGGCACCAGCGCCGACGACGCGATGCAGCGCTACATCGACCTGATGGACACGCTGGAGTGACCCCGCGGCCGGTCGCTCAGGCCGGCGCCACCTCCACCAAACAGTCGTAAAACGTGGGCGCCCGGCCCAGGTCGGTCAGGCGCTGGCTGGTGAGTTCGTTCACGTTGGTGCCATTGAGCCCGAGCTTGCGCCACCAGATGCCCAGCCCGTTGACCACGCCGGGGCGGGCGCGCTCGGTCACCCGGGCGGCGCAAACATAGTGGCCGCGGTCGTTGAACACGCGCACGGTGCTGCCGTCGGCGATGCCGCGCGGGACGGCGTCTTGCGGGTGGATTTCCAGCAGCGGCTGGCCTTCGGCGTCGCGCAACGAGCGCACGTTGACGAAGGTGGAGTTGAGAAAGTTGCGTGCCGGCGGCGAGATCATGGCCAGCGGGTGGCGCGGGTCGCTGCCCGGAGCCTCGTGGTTGGGCAGCACCTCGGGCAGGCCGTCCAGCCCCTGCGCGGCCAGGCGTTCGCTGAAGAACTCGCACTTGCCCGACGGCGTGGGGAAGCCGCCTTGGGCGAACGGCGCCTCGGGCAGCGGCAGGGTGACGAAGCCGTCGCGCAGCAGCGCGTCGAAATCCACCGCATCGCCAAAGGCCTGGCGGCACAGGGTTTCGTCGTCGTCCTGGAAGCAGGGGTCGGTGTAACCCATGCGGCGCGCCAGTTCGCGGAAGATGTGCGTGTTGGGCCGTGCCTGCCCCACCGGAGCGATGGCCGGGCGGTTCAGCAGCACGTCGGTGTGGCCGTAGCTGGCGTGCACGTCCCAGTGTTCCAGCTGGGTGGTGGCGGGCAGCAGGTAGTCGGCGTAGTCGGCGGTGTCGGTCTGGAAGTGCTCCAGCACCACGGTGAACAGGTCGTCGCGGGCAAAGCCCTGCACCACCTGGGACGAGTCTGGCGCCACCGCCACCGGGTTGCTGTTGTACACCACCAGCGCCTCGATGCGCGGGCCCCATTCGGCCGAGGTGGGCCGCAGCAGGTCGTCGCCGATGGTGCTCATGTTGACCACGCGGGGCTGCGCTTGACCCGAGGCGGCGAACAGATCGGGCCGCTGCAACACCTGGCGCTGCACCGGAAACGCGCCGGAACTGCTGAGCAGCAGCCCCCCGGCCCGGTGGCGCCAGGCCCCCAGCACGACCGGCAGGCAGGCCACCGCCCGCACCGCATTGCCGCCGCCGCGCACCCGCTGCATGCCGTAGTTCAGCCGGATGGCCACCGGCGCCCGTTGCTCAAAGCAGGTGCCGATGTCGCGCGCCAGCGCCTCGATCTGCGCCACCGGCACGCCACAGACCTCGGCGGCGCGCGCCGGGGGCCACTGCAGCGCCCGTTCGCGCAGCTGCGGCCAGCCCACCGTGTGCTGCGCCAGGTAGGCGTGATCCACCCAGCCGTGCTGGACGCAGGCGTGGATGAGCGCGTAGGCGAGCGCCGCGTCGGTGCCCGGCCGCAGGGCGATATGTTCGTGGCACTTGTCGGCGGTTTCGCTGCGGCGCGGGTCGATGCAGACCAGCCGGGCGCCGCGGCGCTTGGCCTCCTGCGCGTGGCGCCAGAAATGCAGGTTGCTGCCCACCGAGTTGCTGCCCCAGATGAGGATGAGGCGCGATTCGGCGAAATGCTCGACCCGCATGCCCTGTTTGGTGCCCAGGGTGTACTCCAGCCCGGCCGCGCCGGCCGAGGCACAGATAGTGCGGTCCAGCCACGAGGCACCCAGGCGGTGGAAAAAGCGCGCGGCGATGCTCTCGCCTTGCACCAGCCCCATGGTGCCGGCGTAGCTGTAGGGCAGGATGGCACGCGGGTCGCGCGCGGCGATGGCCTGCAGGCGGGCGGCGATGTCGTCCAGCGCTGCGTCCCACGACACCGGCTCGAACTGCCCACTGCCCTTGGGCCCCACCCGCTTGAGCGGCGTCAGCAGCCGTTCGGGGTGGTGGGTGCGCTCGTGGTAGCGCGACACCTTGGCGCAGAGCACGCCACCGGTTTGCGGGTGATGCGGGTTGCCCTGCACCTTGACGGCCACACCGTTCTGCACGGTGGTGACGAAGGAACAGGTGTCGGGGCAGTCGTGCGGGCAGGCACCGACGACGGTGCGGACACCGGTTTCAGGGGCGGCGGGGGTGGCGGTGAAATCCATGCGGCCATTGTGCGACACGCGCGCCCACGCGAACAAAGCGGCGGGTTTTCGTTAACATGGCCGTTCCACGCGAGAGAGACCGGCCATGACCCTGAACGACTCCATCCTGGCGCACGCCGCCGAGCTGACGCAGCTGCGCCGCGACCTGCACGCCCACCCCGAGCTGTGCTTTCAGGAAGTGCGCACCGCCGACCTGGTGGCCGGCAAGCTGGCGGAATGGGGCATCGAGGTGCACCGGGGCCTGGGCCGCACCGGCGTGGTGGGCGTGGTGCACGGCCGCGACGGCGGTGCCTGCGGCCGCGCCGTGGGCCTGCGCGCCGACATGGACGCCCTGCCCATGACCGAGCTCAACACCTTCGCCCACGCCAGCCGCCACGCCGGGCGCATGCACGCCTGCGGCCACGACGGCCACACCGCCATGCTGCTGGCCGCGGCCCAGCACCTGGCCCAGCACCGCGACTTCGACGGCACCGTGGTGCTGATCTTCCAGCCGGCCGAAGAAGGCGGCGGCGGCGCTCGCGAGATGATCAAGGACGGCCTGTTCGAACGCTTCCCCGTGGAAGCGGTGTTCGGCATGCACAACTGGCCCGGCTACCCGGCCGGCAGCTTCGCCGTCAGCCCCGGGCCGGTGATGGCCTCCAGCAACGAGTTCAAGATCGTCATCCGCGGCAAGGGCAGCCACGCCGCCCTGCCGCACAACGGCATCGACCCGGTGCCCATCGCCTGCCAGATGGTGCAGGCCTTCCAGACCGTCATCACCCGCAACAAGAAGCCGGTGGACGCGGGCGTGATCAGCGTGACCATGATCCACACCGGCGAAGCCACCAACGTGGTACCCGACCACTGCGAGATCCAGGGCACGGTGCGCACCTTCACGCTGGACGTGCTGGACTTGATCGAGCGGCGCATGCGCGAGATCGCCCAGCACACCTGTGCGGCTTTCGGTGCCAGTTGCGACTTCGAGTTCGAGCGCAACTACCCACCCACGGTGAACAGCCCGGCCGAGGCCGAATTCGCCCGCCGGGTGATGTGCGACGTGGTGGGCGACGCGATGGTGCTGGCGCAGGAGCCCACCATGGGTGCGGAAGACTTTGCCTACATGCTGCAGGCCCGGCCTGGGGCCTACCTGTTCATTGGCAACGGCGACGGTGCGCACCGCGCCGGCTACGAAGGCGGCGGCCACGACGCCGGGCCCTGCACCCTGCACAACCCGCGCTACGACTTCAACGACGACCTGATCCCCCTGGGCGGCACTTACTGGGTGGAGCTGGCCACGCGCTGGCTGGCGTCGGCAAAACGGTGATGGGCGATGGCCAGCAGGCCATCGAAGATCAAGGGTTCCACCAGCTCGAACGGCACCGTCATGCTCGGGGCCATTTTCCAGCCGGCGCCGCCGGTCATGACGCACACCGGGTCCACGCCGGTGTGCTGGCGCAGGTTGTCCACCATGCGCTGCACCGCCCCGGCAATGGCAAAGGTGCCGCCGCTGGTGAGCGCGTCGCTGGTGTTGGTGGGAAAGTTGCGCACCTCGCCGGTGGGCACGTGCAGCCCGGCGGTGCCGGACTCCAGCGCCCGCAGCATGATGCCGTGCCCCGGCAAGATGATGCCGCCCAGGAACTTGCCGTCGGCGTCGATGGCCTCGACCGTGACCGCCGTGCCCACCATGACCAGCACGCAGGGCACCCGCTGGCCCCGCGCCAGCAGGCGCTGGCGCGCGCCGATCATGGCGACCCAGCGGTCGGAGCCCAGCCGCGCCGGGTGGTCGTAGCCATTGGTCAGGCCGGCCTCGGCGGCGCTGGACACCACCCATTGCGGGGCCACGTCCCACAGCTCCAGCTGCTCCTGCACCCGGCGCTTGACCGCGTCGCCGGCCACCACACAGCCCAGCACATGGGTGGGCGCGCGCAGCGTGGCCCAGTCGCCTTCGGCCAGGGCCTCGATGTTTTCCAGAAACTGCACGCCGTGCGCCAGCATGCGCGCGCCCACGCCAGGGGCCTCGTACAAGGCCCATTTCAGGCGCGTGTTACCCACATCCAGTGCCAGCAAAGTCATGGGCAGATGATAGCCGGCGCGGCGTGGGTAGAAACCCGGTGGCGGTTTGAGCAGACGCTCAGTTCTGGCGCCACGGCAGGCCATGGAAGCGCCAGCCGCCGCGCTGGCCGCGGTGGGCCTGCCCGTCGGGGTCGCCCTCGAAGCCCTCCAGGATGTTGTACGCCTCCAGCCCGAGTTCGGTGGCGCGCTTGGCCGCGGCGATGGAGCGCACCCCGCTGCGGCACAGCAGCACCAGCTTGCGCCCACCGGCGGCGGCCTGCACCCCGGCGTCAAAGCCCGGGTTCATGGCCATGCCGGGCCACTGCTTCCAGGCCAACGGCACCGCGTCGGGCACGTAGCCCACCCACTCGCGCTCGGCGTCGGTGCGCACGTCCACCAGCACCGCCTCGCCGGCCTGCACCCACTGCCAGGCCAACAGCGGCGACACGTCGCCGGCGTAACCGGCGGCCGGCCGGGGCACCTGCAGCAGCGCGCCGTCGGCGTCGTGGCGCTGGCCCGAGGTCAGGTTGGCGGGCACGGCCTCGTCGATGCGCTTGGGCCGTGGCAGGTTAAGACCGCTCATCAAGGCCACGAATTCGTCGCGCGTTTTGCCCGCCACCCGGGCGTTGCCGGCCTTTTCCTGGCCAATGCTGCTGTGGGTGCGGCCCTGGTAGTCGTGGCCGGGCCAGACGGTGGTGTCGTCGGGCAGGCGGAACAGCACCTCGGTCAGGCTGTGGTACAGCGCCTCGGCGCTGCCGGACTGGAAATCGGTGCGGCCGCAGCCGTTGATCAACAAGGTGTCGCCGGTGAACACGTGGCGCTCGCCCGCGGCCTCCCACAGGTAGGAGACGCTGCCGGCGGTGTGGCCGGGCGTGGCCAGCACGCGCAGGGTGTGGCCGCCAAAGGCCAGGGTGTCGCCGTCGTGCAGCTGGCGCAGCGCGGTGGTGATGCCGCAGCCGGCCGGCGCGGCGGTTTTGGCGCCGGCGTGCTCGGCCAGCTTGCCGGCGCTGGTGATGTGGTCGGCGTGGGCGTGGGTTTCCACCGTCCAGACCAGGCGCAAGCCGTAATCGCGCAGCACCGCCAGGTCGCGTTCCAGTTGCAGGTCCACCGGGTCGATGATGAGGGCCTCGCGCGTGGCCACATCGAACAGGACGTAGGTGTAGGTGCTGGAGTCGGGGTCGAACAACTGGAGGGGACGCATCGGCGGGCCTTTGGGGTAGAGAAAGCGGGTCTTGCGCATCATAAAGACATGTACCGGTCACGGCACAAGCTACAACCACAGCACCCCCTGTCCAGCACACAGGCGACAGCAGGGTCCGTTTTCTTTCAACGGCCCGCTTGAAGAAATTTCAAGCCGCGTGAAAGCCGAAAAAACACAAAAAAAATCAAAGACTTAGAAAATTAACCCAAAAACTGGCCGGGAAAACCCGGTCCCTGCGGCGGGCCAGCGCTCTCCACAATGGCTGGCGCCTTGTTGGGCACACAAACCTACTGGAGACAAACCATGAAAACCTTGCTGAAAGCCATTCCGCTGTGCGCGGCCCTGGTTGCCGCCGCACCGAGCACCTGGGCCCAGGAAACCGTCCGCTGGGGCATTCCCATGTCCTTTGGCTCCAACCTGACCGCCCTGGGCGACACCATGCCCTGGGTGTCCGAGCAGTTGAAGAAAGTCTCGGGCGGCACCGTCAACCTGCAGGTGTTCGAGCCGGGCAAGCTGGTGCCGGCGCTGGGGGTGTTTGACGCGGTCTCCACCGGCAAGGTGGAGGCGGGCTACAGCTTCATGGGTTACGAGCTGGGCAAGGTGCCGGTGTCGGCCATTTACGGCGCCCTGCCCTTTGGCATGGAAACGCCGCAGTTCGCCGCCTGGATGTACTACGGCGGCGGCGACGCGCTGCTGAAAGAGGCCTTCCGCCCGCACAACGTGTACCCCATCTTGTGCGGCTCCATCAGCCCCGAAGGCGCCGGCTGGTTCCGCAAGGAAATCAAGACCCCGGCCGACCTGCAGGGCCTGAAGTTCCGCGCCGCCGCACTGGGCGGCAAGATCTACCAGAAGCTGGGCGCCTCGGTGACCATGCTGCCGGGCGGCGAGCTGTACCAGGCGTTGGAAAAAGGCGTGCTGGACGGGACCGAGTTCTCGCTGCCGTCGGTGGACGACCAGCTGGGCTTTGCCAAAGTAGCCAAGCACTACTACATGCCCGGCTGGCACCAGCCGTCCACCAACCAGTACCTGTACGTGAACCTGCAGGTGTGGAACAAGCTCAAGCCGCAGACCCAGGCCCAGATCGAAACCACCTGCACCGCCGGCGTGGCGATTGCCATGGCCAAGGCCGAGGCGACCCAGGCCGCCGCGCTGGAGAAGTTCGAGAAAGAAGGCGTGAAGCTGCACCAGTTCAACAAGACCATGCTGGACGCGTTTGGCAAGGCGTCGCGCGAGGTGCTGGCCGAAGAGTCCGCCAAGGACCCGATGTTCAAGAAGACCTACGACAGCATGTCGGCCTTCATGAACAAGAACCGCAAGTGGCACGACCTGGGCTACCTGCCGCGTGACTACAAGAACTGATCCACCCACCCCCTGACCTTGAGGAGAGCACCAGCATGTCCACCGCCGTGAGTCCCGATGCCCCGTCCAACGCGGGGGCCTCGGGCATCGCCTTGCCCACCACCGCCCTGTCCCGGGGCATCGACCGGCTGATCACCGGGGTGGGCGAATTCGCCTCGGCGCTGTGGACCGTGCTGGTGCTGGTCATCGTGGTGCAGGTGGTGGCGCGCTACGCCTTCGGCAAGGGCTCCATCATGATGGAGGAGCTGCAGTGGCACCTCTACGCCATCGGCTTCATGCTGGGCCTGTCCTTCACCGAAATGCGCGAACGCAACGTGCGCATCGACGTGCTGGCCGAAAACTTCCGCCCGCGCACCCGGCTCTGGATCGAGCTGCTGGGCACGCTGCTGCTGTTCCTGCCCTTCACCCTCATCGTCATCTGGTACGGGCTGCCGTTCACGGCCACGTCGTGGAACCTGAGCGAGGTCTCGGCCGCGCCGGGCGGCCTGCCCTACCGCTGGTTCATCAAATCCTTCATCGTCAGTGCGTTCGTGCTGCTGGCGCTGGTGGGCCTGGGACGGCTGTCCCGGGTCTGGGCCGCGCTGTTTGGCGGCCGCTGAGTCACGCCCCCACTCCCACACAAAACCACAACACAGGAGCCGGGCACCATGCCTTTTTACGAATACCTGTCCATCGCCCTGATGGTGATCTTCATCGGTGCGTTGTTCACCGGCTACCCGGTGGCGTGGCTGCTGGGCGGCATTTCACTGCTGTTCGCCGCCGTTGGCATCTACCTGGGCCAGTACGCCGGGCTGGACACCTTCCTGATGACCAACTGGATGAAGTTCTCCGGGGTGGTCGACCGCTTTGACGCCATCATGTCCAACTGGGTGCTGGTGTCGCTGCCCATGTTCGTCTACATGGGTCTGATGCTGGACCGCTCCGGTGTGGCCGACATCATGATGAAGAACTTCGTCAAGGTGTTCGGCGGCATCAAGGGTGGGCTGGGTCTGACGGTGATCGTCATCGGCATCTTGCTGGCGGCGTCCACCGGCATCGTGGGCGCGTCGGTGGTGCTGCTGGCGGTGCTGTCCATGCCGGTGATGCTGCAGAACAACTATTCCAAGCGCTTGGCTTCGGGGGTGGTGGCGGCGTCGGGCACGCTGGGCATTCTCATCCCGCCGTCCATCATGCTGGTGCTGATGGCCGACCAGGTGGCCACCTCGGTGGGCGACCTGTTCATGGGCGCGCTGGTTCCGGGCGTGGCGCTGGGCCTGCTGTACATGGTGTTCCTGCTGGTGGTGGGCCTGGTGCGGCCCGACCTGGTGCCGGCGCGCGCGGCCGACGCCGAGAAGCTCACGCTCAAGCAGCTGAGCGTGGCCTTCCTGTCCACCCTACCCACCATGAGCCTGATCCTGTTGGTGCTGGGCTCCATCTTCTTCGGCATTGCCACGCCCACCGAGGCCTCGGGCCTGGGCGCTTTTGGCGCCATTTTGCTGGCCGCGGCCAACAAGCGACTGAGCTGGAGCGTGATCCGTCAGGTGGGCATCGAGACCACGCTGACCACCTGCTTCATCTTCGCCATCTTCATCGGCGCCACGGTGTTCGCCTACGTGCTGCGGCTGATCGGTGGGGACGAGCTGATCAGCGAGTTTTTCAAGAACCTGGGCCTGTCGCCCACGGGTCTGGTGCTGGTGGTGCTGCTGGTGGTGTTCATCGCCGGCTTCTTTCTCGACTGGTTCGAGATCGTGCTCATCGTGCTGCCGCTGCTGGCGCCGGTCATCAAGGCGACCGGGCTGGACATGACCTGGTTCCTGATCCTGATCGCGCTGGTGCTGCAGACCTCCTTCCTGACGCCGCCGGTGGGCTTCTCGCTGTTCTACCTCAAAGGGGCGGTGCCCAAGGGCGTGACGATCAAGGACATTTACATCGGCGTCATCCCGTTCGTGCTGCTGCAACTGCTGATGGTGGCGCTGTGCTTCGTGTTCCCGGACATCATCACCTGGCTGCCACAAAAAATGTACGGCACCCCCGGCGGCTGAGGCCACTGCGGGCAAACCCAGGGGCGCCGCGGCGCCCCTTTTTCATGGGAAAGCGATTAAGATTGACGTTTACGTAAACGTAAAGTTGGCCACCCATTCCAGAATGGCGGCTGACGCCCTGCCACAACAGCCCCCGGAGACCCGCGACATGACCGACCTGTCCGCCGAATTCAAAGCCCTGGCCGAGTACCGCCCCACCCACAAGGTCCGTTTCGTGACCGCCGCCAGCCTGTTCGACGGGCACGACGCGGCCATCAACATCATGCGCCGCATCCTGCAGGGCATGGGGGCCGAGGTGATCCACCTGGGCCACAACCGCTCGGTGGACGAGGTGGTGACGGCGGCGCTGCAGGAAGACGCGCAGGGCATCGCCATCAGCTCCTACCAGGGCGGGCACGTGGAGTACTTCAAATACATGGTGGACCTGCTCAAGGCACGGGGCGGCGCGCACATCCAGGTGTTCGGCGGCGGTGGCGGGGTGATCGTGCCCAGCGAAATCCGCGAATTGCACGACTACGGCGTGGGCCGCATCTACAGCCCCGAAGACGGCCAGCGCATGGGCCTGGCCGGCATGATCGGCGAGATGGTGATGCGCTGCGACCAGGACATTTCGGGTTACGCGCCGACGTCCATCGACGCCATCCAAGGGCAGACCGAAACCGCCTGGCGCGCCCTGGCCCAGCTCATCACCGTGCTGGAAAACGGCTCGGCCGACGCCGGCCTGGTGGACCAGCTGCGCACCCGTGCCCAGGGCCTGAAGGTGCCTGTGCTCGGCATCACAGGCACCGGCGGTGCGGGCAAATCGTCGCTCACCGACGAGCTGATCCGCCGCTTCCGGCTGGACCAGGACGACCGCCTGCGCCTCGCGGTCATCAGCATCGACCCCTCGCGGCGCAAGAGCGGCGGCGCGCTGCTGGGCGACCGCATCCGCATGAACGCCATCGGCCCCTGGCAGCAGGGCGCGCGGGTGTACATGCGCAGCCTGGCCACGCGCGACTTTGGCAGCGAAATTTCGGCCGCGCTGCCCGACGTGGTGGCGGCCTGCAAGGTGGCCGGGTTTGACCTGGTGATCGTCGAAACCTCCGGCATCGGCCAGGGCGACGCCGCCATCGTGCCGCACGTGGACGTGCCGATGTACGTGATGACGCCCGAATTCGGCGCGGCCAGCCAGCTCGAAAAAATCGACATGCTGGACTTTGCCGAGTTCGTGGCCATCAACAAGTTCGACCGCAAGGGCGCCAGCGACGCGCTGCGCGACGTGGCCAAGCAGGTGCAGCGCAACAAGGAAGCCTGGGGCACGCCGACCGAGCAGATGCCGGTGTTCGGCACCATGGCCGCGCGTTTCAACGACGACGGCGTGACCGCCCTGTACCAGGCCCTGAAGGTGCGCCTGGGCGACCTGGGCCTGTCGCTGACCGAGGGCCGACTGCCCCTCGTGAGCGTGCGCCACAGCAGCAACCAGACCCCGATCGTGCCGCCCGCGCGCACCCGCTACCTGGCCGAAATCGCCGACACCGTGCGCGGCTACAAGAAGAAAGCGCTGCAGCAGGCCCGGCTGGCGCGCGAAATCCAGCAGCTCTACGCCACCGCCGACATGCTCAAGGTGGGCAAAGCCCACCGGCCCAAAGCCGCCGAAGCCGTGGTGGACCTGGCGCAGCAACGCGAGTTCGACCAGGACCCGGCCGCCCGCAAGCTGTTGCAGCAGTGGCCCGACATGCAGCAGGCCTACGGCGGCGACGAGTACGTCGTGAAGATCCGCGACAAGGAAATCCGCACCGCGCTCACCACGAAAAGCCTGTCGGGCACCACCATCCGCAAGGTGGTGCTGCCCCAGTACGAGGACCACGGCGAAATCCTCAAATGGCTGATGCTGGACAACGTGCCCGGCAGCTTCCCCTACACCGCGGGTGTGTTCGCCTTCAAGCGCGAGGGCGAAGACCCGACCCGCATGTTCGCCGGCGAAGGCGACGCCTTCCGCACCAACCGCCGCTTCAAGATGGTGAGCGAAGGCATGCCGGCCAAGCGCCTGTCCACCGCTTTCGATTCGGTCACGCTGTACGGCGCCGACCCGGACCCGCGCCCGGACATCTACGGCAAGGTGGGCAACTCCGGCGTGAGCATCGCCACGCTGGACGACATGAAGGTGCTGTACAGCGGCTTCGACCTGTGCAACCCGACCACCAGCGTGTCGATGACCATCAACGGTCCGGCGCCGAGCATTTTGGCGATGTTCATGAACACCGCCATCGACCAGAACCTGGACAAGTTCAAGGCCGACAACGGCCGCGAGCCGACCGACACCGAGGCCGCCAAGATCCGCGAGTGGACCCTGGCGAACGTGCGCGGCACGGTGCAGGCCGACATCCTGAAGGAAGACCAGGGCCAGAACACCTGCATCTTCAGCACCGAGTTCAGCCTGAAGGTGATGGGCGACATCGCCGAGTACTTCGTGCACCACGACGTGCGCAACTTCTACTCGGTGTCCATTTCCGGCTACCACATCGCCGAGGCCGGGGCCAACCCGATTTCGCAGCTGGCGTTCACGCTGTCCAACGGCTTCACCTTTGTGGAAGCCTACCTGGCGCGTGGCATGCACATCGACGACTTCGCGCCCAACCTGAGCTTCTTCTTCAGCAACGGCATGGACCCGGAGTACACGGTGCTGGGGCGCGTGGCACGGCGCATCTGGGCGGTGACGATGCGCGACAAATACGGCGCCAACGAGCGCAGCCAGAAGCTCAAGTACCACATCCAGACCAGCGGCCGCTCGCTGCACGCGCAGGAAATCCAGTTCAACGACATCCGCACCACGCTGCAGGCGCTGATCGCGGTGTACGACAACTGCAACAGCCTGCACACCAACGCGTTTGACGAGGCCATCACCACGCCCACCGAGGAGTCGGTGCGCCGCGCCATGGCGATCCAGCTCATCATCAACCGCGAATGGGGCCTGGCCAAGAACGAGAACCCGAACCAGGGCGCCTTCGTCATCGACGAGCTGACCGAGCTGGTGGAAGAGGCCGTGCTGCGCGAGTTCGAGCGCATCGCCGAGCGCGGCGGGGTGCTGGGTGCCATGGAAACCGGCTACCAGCGTGGGCGGATTCAGGACGAATCCATGCACTACGAGATGCTCAAGCACACGGGCGAATACCCCATCATCGGCGTCAACACCTTCCGCAACCCCAAGGGCGACGAGGTGCTGGAAAGTCTGGAGCTGGCGCGTTCCACCGACGACGAAAAGCAGAGCCAGCTCACCCGCTTGGCCGACTTCCAGCGCCGCCACGCGGACCAGGCGCCGGCCATGCTGCAGCGTCTGAAGGAGGCGGTGATCGACAACCGCAACGTGTTCGAGGTGCTGATGGACGCGGTGCGCGTGTGCTCGCTGGGGCAGATCACGCAGACCCTGTTCGAGGTGGGCGGCCAGTACCGCCGCAACATGTGAGGCCTGTCGCCGGCGTGCCCGCCACGCCGGCCCGGCGCCGGCTATAGTCGGCGCCGATGACCGCCCCACCCCGCGCCCCCGGCAACCTGCGCAGCATCACCGCCATGGTCGTGGCGGTGGGGTTTTTTGCGCTCATGGACACGGTGCTCAAGCTGCTGGCGGCGCACTACCCGGCGCTGCAGGTCGCTGCCTTGCGCGGCCTGGTGGCGTTGCCCCTGGTGTTCGTGTACCTGAGCTGGCGCGGCGCCTGGGGCCGGGTCTGGCGCTTGCGCTGGCCGCTGCACCTGCTGCGCGGCGTGCTGTCGGTGGGCATGCTGGGGCTGTTCACCTATGGCGTGCGCGGCCTGCCGCTGACCAACGCCTACACGCTGTTTTTCGTGGCGCCGCTGCTCATCACGCTGCTGGCGGTGGGGTTCCTGGGCGAACGGGTGCCGCGCACCCACGGCTGGGCGGTGGCGGTCGGGCTGCTGGGGGTGCTGGTGGCGCTGCGCCCCAGTCCCGACGCCTTCCTGGGCTGGGCCGGCCTGGCGGTGCTGGGCGCGGCGGCCTGCTACGCGGCCTCGGCCGTGGCGGGGCGGCTGCTGTGCCGCACGGACGCGCCCGAAAGCCTGGTGCTCTGGTCCATGCTGCTGCTGGCGTTGTTCGCCGGGGTGCTGGCGCTGCCGGGCTGGGTGCCGCTGCGCGCCGAAGACGCCGGCCTGCTGCTGGCCCTGGCGCTCACCGGCTTTGGCGGCCAGCTGGCCATCACCGAAGCGTTCCGGCACGGCCAAGCATCGGCGGTGGCGCCGTTCGAATACACCGCCCTGGCCTGGGGCGTGGGGCTGGACTGGCTGCTGTGGTACACGCTGCCCGATGGCTACACCCTGCTGGGCGCGGCCATCATCGTGGCCAGCGGGCTGTACCTGGTGCGGCACGAGCGCATCCACGCCCAAGCCGAGGTCCACACCAGCGTCGACCACCCCTGAGCCAGCGGCTCAGGCCAGCGGCCAGACCACCCCGTTGTCGTTCAGGATCGCGTCCAGCGGCACGTCGTGCGGCTCGGGCTCCAGGTCGGGCAGGAAACCGTGGGTGTACCCCAGCCCCACGGTGAAGGGCCTGGGCCGCAGCTCGCTCAGGGTGCGGTCGTAAAAGCCGCCGCCGTAGCCCAGCCGGTAGCCGCCCGGGCCGTAGCCCACGCAGGGCACGAACAGCAGCGTCGGTTCGATGGTTTCGGTGTCCTTGGGCTTGGGGATGCCGTAGGCGTCTTCCTCCATCGGGCAACCGGGGTACCAGGTGTGGAAGGTCAGCGTTTTCGTGACCTTGTTGATCACCGGCAGGCCGATCTGGCGGCGCCGGCTGGCGCCCAGCGCGTCGGCCTCCATGCCGGCCTCCTGCCAGCGGAACAGCGCCGGCAGCGGGTCGAATTCGCCCTTGATGGGCCAGTAGGCGCCGATGACCACGTCGGGTCGGTCCACCAGCCACACACGCATCACGCGCTGCAGCGCGTCGTTGCGCGCCAGGCGGTCTTCCAGGTGCAGGCGCTCCTCGACCAGGCGTTTGCGCCATTGGGCCTTCAGTCCTCCCTGGCCCAGCTGGGCAACGGGGTGTTTGTTGTCCATAATTCCCCTATGCAATTCACACCCACGCCAAAGCGGCTGATGGCGGTGCTCACCCGCATCTTACTGCCTGTGGCCGCCGCCTTCTGTCTCCCGTCTGCCGGGGCGCAGACCGGCGCCGAACGCGCCCTGCTCGACATGCGCCAGGCCTTCCAGGCCGGCAACACCCAGCGCCTGAGCGCCCTGCTGCCCCAACTGCAGGGCCACCTGCTGGAGCCCCAGGCCGCCTACTGGGAACTGCGGGCGCGCCTCCAGACCGCGGACCCGACCGAAATCCGTGCCTTCCTGCAACGCCACGCCGGCACCTACCACGAGGACCGCCTGCGCAACGACTGGCTGCTGCAGCTGGGCAAGGCCCGCGACTGGACCACCTTCGCCCAGGAACTGCCGCACTACCGCATGCAGGACGACCGCGAGGTGCAGTGCTACGCCCTGCTGGCCCAGCGCGAACGGCCCCTGGCCAGCGTGGCCGCCGAGGCCCGCAGCCTGTGGCTGGCCCAGCGCCGCGCCGACGACGGTTGCGCCACCCTGGCCGGCCGCCTGCTGGCCAGCGGCGACCTGCCCGCCGAGGCCGCCTGGCATCGCGCCCGCTGGGCCCTGGAAAACAACCAGCCCGCCGTCGCCACCCAGGCGGTGGGCCTGCTGAACCCGGCCTGGGTACCACTGGTGCAAACGGTGCACACCGACCCGGCGCGTTACCTGGACGAAAAGGTCACCGCCATCCGCCCGCGCACCAAGGAGCTGGTGACGCTGGCGCTGATCCGCCTGGCGGTGCGCGACCCCGAGGTCGCCGCCACCGAAGCCTCGCGCCTGCGCTGGAAGGCGCAGCTCACCGACGAGGAGCTGGGCTGGGTCTGGGGCGTGATCGGCAAACGGGCCGCGCAACGCCTGTCGCCCGACGCGATGGCGCACTTTGCCCAGGCCGACAACCGCCACCTGAACGACGACCTGCTGGCCTGGAAAACCCGGGCCGCCCTGCGCGCCGGCCAGTGGCCGCAGGTGCAGGCGGCGATTCTGGCCATGGGGGCAGCACAGCGCGAGGAACCGGTCTGGCGCTACTGGCTGGCGCGGTCTTACGCTGCCCAGGGCACGCCCGAAGCCCGTACCCAGGCCCGCGCCTTGTACGAGCGCACCGCCGGCAGCGCCGGGTTTTACGAACAGCTGTCGCTGGAGGCGCTGAACCGCCCGGTGGTGACCCCACCGGCCCCGGCGCCGCTGACCGCGGCCGAAAAAGCCGCGGCGCGCCAGCACCCCGGGCTGCAGCGGGCGCTGGCCGCCATCGAGCTGGGCCTGCGCACCGAAGGTGTGCGCGAATGGCACTACAGCGTGGCCCTGCACAGCCCCGGCGGCATGCCCGAGCGCGAACTGCTGGCCGCCGCCGACCTGGCCTGCGAACGCGAGGTCTGGGACCGCTGCATCAACACCAGCAAGCGCACCCAAGGCGAGGTGGACCACGCCCAGCGTTTCCCCATGCCGTTTCGTACCGCGGTGCTGCAGCGCGCCCGCGACATCGGCCTGGACCCGGCCTATGTGTACGGTCTGATCCGCCAGGAAAGCCGCTTCATCACCCAGGCCCGCTCGCACGTGGGCGCTTCGGGGCTGATGCAGGTCATGCCCGCCACCGCCAGCTGGACGGCCAAACGCATCGGCTTGCGCGACTTCAAGCCCGAACAGATCACCGAGCGCGACACCAACATCGCCATCGGCACCGCCTACCTGAAACTGGCGCTAGACGACTTCGAGGGCTCGATGGCCATGGCCGCGGCCGCCTACAACGCCGGTCCTGGCCGACCGCGCAACTGGCGCAACGGCCCGGTGCTGGAAGCCCCGGTCTGGATCGAGAACATCCCCTTCGAGGAAACGCGCGACTACGTCAAGCGCGTGCTGGCCAACACCACCAACTACGCCGCGCTCATCAGCGGCCAGCCCCAGCGCCTGGGCGACCGGCTGGCCCCGATCGGCCCGCGCCTGGCCACCGCCCAGGCCCCGAACAACGACCTTCCCTGACCCTTCCCCCCTCCTGTTGCGCGTATTTATGAAAAAAGTCCTGGTTTTGGGCGGCACCGGCTTTGTCGGCCGCCAAGTGTGCGAACAACTCAACCGCCTTGGCATCCGGGCCACCGTGCCCACGCGCCGGCCCGTCAACGCCCAGACGGTGCAGACCCTGCCGCTGGTGGACGTGACCGTGGCCGACGTGCACGACGAAGCCGCACTGGCGCGGCTGCTGCCCGGCCACGACGCGGTGGTCAATTTGGTGGCCATCCTGCACGGCAGCGAACGGGCGTTTGAACGCGTGCACGTGACCCTGCCGCAGACCCTGGCCCGCGCCATGCAGGCCAGCGGCGTGCGCCGGCTGGTGCACGTGAGCGCCCTGGGCGCCAGCGTGGATGGGCCGTCGCGCTACCTGCGCAGCAAGGCCCGCGGCGAGGCGGTGCTGCGCGAGGCCGGCCTGGACCTCACGGTACTGCGCCCCAGCGTCATCTTTGGCGCCGGGGACCGCTTCCTCAACCTGTTCGCGCGCCTGCAGGCCAGCCTGCCGCTGGTGCCGCTGGCCGGGGCCTGCAGCCGCTTCCAGCCGGTGTGGGTGGGCGACGTGGCCCAGGCCGTGGTGCGCAGCCTGCAACAGGGCCAGGCCGTGGGCCAGACCTACGACTGCGTGGGCCCCGAGGTGTACACCCTGGCCGATCTGGTGCGCCTGTCGGGCCGGCTGTCGGGCCACCCGCGGCCGGTGTTCGGGCTGCCCCGGGCCTTGGGCTATTTCCAGGCCCTGTTCATGGAATGCCTGCCCGGCGAACCGCTGATGAGCACCGACAACCTGAGTTCCATGGAAGTGCCCAACGTGGCCAGCGGCACCGCCCCCACCCAGGCCGACCTGGGCATTGCGCCCACGGCGCTGGAGCCGGTGGCGGCCGCCTACCTGGACACGGCCGGCCTGGCCGACCCGTTGCTGCGCATCCGCCAGCGCTACACCCAACCGCGCTAAGCGGCGAATTAAAAAACCCGGCGCCTGTCCAGCGCCGGGTTCTTTGTTGTGTGTGTGACCGTGCAACGGGGTCACAGGCCAGGCTGGAGCGTCAGAACTTGCGGGCGTACTGGAAGCCGAAGCCGTTTTGTTTCATGCGGATGGTGGCCGACCCAAAAACCGGGTTGTTTTCGCCATCCAGACCCAAATAGGCCGGCCCATTCACGGCGTTGTTTTTGCCGTGCCAGACCGCAAAACTCAACTCTTCCTGGTTGTTGGGCCGATAGGTCGCTCCCAAGGTCAAATGCTTTTCAATGACACCCGGGGCCAGAATGTTGAGTTGAACATCCTGGGGGCGAATCGGGTTGTCGCCGTCGTTGTAGCCCGCACGCAGGGTCCACTGCGGGCTCATTTGCCACTGAACCCCCAGTTTGACGACGTTGATGTCTTGCCAGCCAAACCCAGGGGCATCGGCCGACCCCGGCGCACCCATGCTGTTGCTGGGATTGCCAATCGAGCGGACCTTGCTGTACTGGATACCTTGGTAATCCAGCGCCACCTGCACCGTGGGCGTCACCTGCAACGCCACACCCATGCTGTAATTCTCGGGAATGTCGAAATCGCCCTGTTCGGCGAACAGGTTGGCGTATTTGTCAAACTTGGACATGCTGATCTTGGGCGAGTAGGACGCCCCGACGCTCACCCTGTCGCTCAACTTGCCAAAGTAACCGACACGCACGCCCAAACCACGGCTGTGGTCGTTGCCCTGGTTGGGCAGACCCATGCCGTCCAGACCGTAGGCCTTGAACCGTTGGTACACCAGCAGGGGCGAGACACCGAGGGCATGGCCATCTGCCACCTTGTAAGCCACCGTGGGGGCAATGATGAGTTGCATCAGGTCCACCCCCAGTTTGCCCGTGCCGCCAAACAGGTTGGAGTTGTCCGGGAACGGGGCGTAACTGGTGTTCATGCCGCCGTTGCCATAGACCGTCAGGCCCAGAGACAGTTTGTCAGACAAGACCACGTTGGAGCCGAACTCGGGGATCAGAAATGCCTCCCGGCCGCTCTGCACCTGCGGCGTCAGACCGTCGAACCCCGCCGAGCGCTTGGGCTGAAAAATCTCCCCGCCGATTTCCCAGCGGTTGCCGGCAAACGCCGACGAGGCCGGGTTGTTGACGCCGGCAAAGCCGTCGTGCGCCAGCGCGGTGCTGGCCCCGCCCATGCCCTTGGCCTTGATGCCAAAACCGTGCGGCATGTAGCCGTTGGTGGCATGGGCGGCACCACCGCCGGCCAGTACCGCCGCGGCCACGGCCGCGTGTGTCCAGGAAATCCGTTTGCCCATCTGCTTGCTCCTCGTTCGCTGGGGGTGTGTTGGAACCAAACCGTCAGAACGCCCCTTGCGAGGCCCTCTCCATCATTTCGTGGATCGTATCGCGCACGGCCATGGCCTCCTCTTTCAGGGGCGATGGCAGCTTGCGCCCCATCTTGACCATCATGTCCATGTTCAGGGTGTACAACCACAGGCCGTCGTCGCGCTCCACCACGCTGATGCGGCAAGGCAGGTAGGCGGCCATGTGCGGGCTGAAGTCCACCATCTTGCGGGCGGTCAGCGGGCTGCAGTAAGAATAGACGGTGAGGTGCTTTTCCGGCTGGCCGGAACGCGCCTCCAGTTCCTTGGACAGGGGCAACACCCCCACGTCGCGCATGTTGCGCTCCACCGCGACCTGTTTGAGGATGTCGGCGATGTCGCTGGCACTGACCCCAGCCTTCACCTTGCGTTCCCAGGTGGTGGCCACGGCGATGTCGCCCTGGCCATCGACCCAGCGGTCCCACATCCGGCCGGCTTCGGCGGCGGCCCCGTCCTCCAGCTTGCCTATGGTGCCCAGGGTGCCGCACCCGCTGGTCGCCCCCAATACCAGGGTGGTGGCCGTGGCCAAGGCCAGGCGTTTCCATGTCTGCATCCGTGTCTCCTCGTCCGTGCTGTTGGGCACTTTGTTTGACATAAATCAAATCCCGGCGCCAACGGTAACCGGACGGCTGGACCGCCCACATCCGTATCTACCCTAGGGGGTAGGGTTTTACAGAAAACAATGACACAGACTGTCCCGCGCTTACAGACCCGCCCGCGGTTTTTTGGCACACTCCTGGTTGTTTCAGGCCATACCGAAAGGCTTTCCCCGTGCCCACCGCCAAAAAAACCGCCGCTGCGGCCCCCGCCACCACGCGCCTGCCCAACGCCTACCGCAGCGAGCACCAGCGCGACGTGATCAACCGGTTGCGGCGCATCGAGGGCCAGGTGCGCGCCTTGGCCGACATGGTGGAAAGCGGCCGCCCCTGCGAGGACATTGCCCAGCAAATGTCGGCCGCGCGCAAAGCCATGGACAAAGCCTTCTACCGGATGATGGCCTGCTCGGTGATGGAGGCCGTGACCGGCACCGAGGCCGAGGCCGACGTGGAACGCTCCACCCGCATCCTCGAAAAATACGCCTGACCCCCAGACCCCCGCACCATGCTGCAGCTCTACATCGGCAACAAAAACTACTCGTCCTGGTCGATGCGGCCGTGGGTGCTGCTGCGGCAGTTCAACCTGCCGTTTGACGAGGTGATGGTGCGCTTCGATTCGTTCGACGCCGATTCGCGCTTCAAGCAAACGCTGGCCGGCGTGAGCCCCACCGGCAAGGTGCCGGTGCTGGTGGACCACGCCGCCCCCGGCGGCCCGCTGACGGTGTGGGACACCCTGGCCATGGCCGAGTACCTGGCCGAACGTTTTGCCGACCACGCCCTGTGGCCGCGCGACCCGGCGGCCCGCGCCGTGGCCCGCAGCGCCTGCGCCGAAATGCACAGCGGCTTTGCCGCGCTGCGCAACGCCTGCCCCATGAACGTGGAAGCCCACCTGCCCGACGTGGGCGCGCTGGTCTGGCGCGACCAGCCCGGCGTGCGCGCCGACGTGGCCCGCCTGAGCGCCCTGTGGGAAGGCCTCCTGGCCCGCCACGGCGGTCCCATGCTGTTCGGCGACTTCGGCATCGCCGACGCCTACTACGCCCCGGTCTGCCTGCGGCTGCACGGCTACGCGCTGCCGGTGTCGCCCACGGTGGCCGCCTACGTGGCGCGGGTGCGCGCCCTGCCCGGCGTGCAGGCCTGGATCGACGGCGCCCTGGCCGAGCAGGACTTCCTCGACTTCGAGGAGCCCTACCGCCTGCACCGCTGACCCCAGCCGCCGCCGCGACAGCGATCCGCCCCCGCAGCGCGGCGCCGCGGCACAATCGGCCGATGGACATTTACCTTGTGGGCGGGGCCGTGCGCGACGGCCTGCTCGGCCACTACCACACCCCCCACCCGGGTGCCGACGGCACGCCGCACGCCGACCGCGACTGGGTCGTGGTCGGCGCCACGCCCGAGGCCATGGTGGCGCGCGGTTTTCTGCCGGTGGGTCGCGACTTCCCGGTGTTCCTGCACCCCATTACGCGCGAGGAATACGCGCTGGCCCGCACCGAGCGCAAAACCGCCCGCGGCTACCACGGCTTCGCCTTTCAGGCCCACCCCAACGTCACCCTGGAAGAAGACTTGGCCCGGCGCGACCTGACCGTCAACGCCATGGCCCTGCCCGCCGCGGCGCTGGACGCCGACGGCCGCTTCGACCCGCAGCACCCCGCGCTGGTGGACCCCTACGGCGGCCGGCGCGACCTGCAGGCCCGCGTGCTGCGCCACGTGACCGACGCCTTCCACGAAGACCCGGTGCGGGTGCTGCGCATGGCCCGTTTTTGCGCCCGCTGGCCCGAATTCACCGTGGCCCCCGACACCCAGGCCCTGCTGCGCCAGATGGTGGACCACGGCGAGGTGGACCACCTGGTGCCCGAACGGGTGTGGCAGGAACTGTCGCGCGGGCTGATGGAGCCGCGCCCCTCGCGCATGCTCGGCCTGCTGCGCGACTGCGGCGCCCTGAAGGTGCTGCTGCCCGAGGTGGACCGGCTCTGGGGCGTGCCGCAGCGGGCCGAATACCACCCCGAAATCGACACCGGCGTGCACCTGAACCTGGTGCTCGACATGGCCGCGCGCCTGCAAACGCCGCTGACCGTGCGCTTCGCCTGCCTGTGCCACGACCTGGGCAAAGGCACCACCCCGGCCGATGTGCTGCCGCGCCACATCGGCCACGAAGCGCGCAGCGTGAAACTGCTGCAAGCGGTGTGCGAGCGCTGGCGGGTGCCGCGCGACTGCAAGGAGCTGGCCGAGGTGGTGGCGCGCGAACACGGCCACGTCCACCAAAGCCTGGGGCTGGGTGCCGAGGCCACGCTGCGCCTGCTGGAACGCTGCGACGCGATCCGCCGCCCGCAACGCTTTGCCGAGGTGCTGCGGGCCTGCGAATGCGACGCCCGCGGCCGCCTGGGCCGCGCGGACGACGCCTACCCCCAGGCCGCGCGCCTGCACGCGGCGCTGGACGCGGCGCTGGCAGTGGACACCGCACCCATCGCGCAAGCCGTGCTGGCCCACGCCACCGACCCAGCCAAGGCTGGCCTGCAAGTGGCACGCGCCATTGCCCAGGCCCGGGCCCAGGCCGTGGCCCAGGCCCTGGGCGCCACGGTGTAGCACCATGGGTCTGAAACCCCGAGACCTGGCGCTGGCCGGGCTGATCGTGCTGGTGTGGGGCGTGAACTTCGCCATCACCAAGGTGGGGCTGGCCGGTCTGCCTCCGATGCTGCTGGGCGCCCTGCGCTTTGTGCTGGCCGCCTTCCCCGCGGTGCTGCTGGTGCGCCCGCCCCGGGTGCCCCTGCGCTGGTACCTGGCCTATGGGCTGACGATTTCGGTCGGCCAGTTCGCGCTGCTGTTCACCGCCCTGTACGTGGGCATGCCCACCGGCTTGGCCTCGCTGGTGCTGCAAGCGCAGGCGTTTTTCACGCTGCTGCTGGGCGCCTGGTGGCTGCGCGAACGCTGGCAGCGGCCGCAGCTGGTGGGCCTGGGGCTGGCGGCGCTGGGGCTGGGCTGCATCGGCAGTGCCCACGGCGCGGCCATGCCCTGGCTGGGCTTTGTCTTCACCCTGGGCGCGGCGCTGTCGTGGTCGTGCGGCAACATCGTCTCGCGCCAGATCAGCCGGCTCGGGCCCATCAACCAGTTCGCCTTCGTGGTCTGGGCCAGCCTGGTGCCGCCGCTGCCCTTTCTGGCCCTGTCGCTGTGGCTGGAAGGGCCGCAGGCCATGCACGCCGCACTGGCGGGGCTGAACCTGGCCTCGCTCGGGGCGGTGGCCTACCTGGCCTGGGGCGCCACCCTGCTGGGCTACGGGCTGTGGACCTACCTGCTGTCGCGCTACCCGGCCAACCAGGTCTCGCCGTTCACGCTGCTGGTGCCGGTGGTGGGGCTGACCACGGGCTGGCTGGCCTTCGACGAGGCCCTGCAGCCGGTGCACCTGGCCGGGGGCGCGCTGCTGATGCTGGGCCTGGGCGTCAACCTGTTCGGTGCGCGGCTGCTGCAGCGCTGGCGGGCCCGCGGCGCCTGAGCGGCACACCGGCCCCCGCCGGCTTCAGCGCCCCAGGTGCGCCCGCACCCAACGCACGATGTCGGCCTGCCCCATGGCACCGGGCTGGCGCGCGATTTCGCGCCCACCCTGGAACAGCGCCAGCGTGGGAATGCTGCGGATCTGGAACCGGGCGGCCAGTTGCTGCGCGGCTTCGGTGTTGACCTTGGCCAGGCGCACCTCGGGCTCCAACTGCGCCGCGGCCGCCTCAAACGCCGGCGCCATCGCGCGGCATGGGCCGCACCAGGGCGCCCAGAAGTCCACCAGCACCGGCAGGTCGCTGCGGCCAATGTGCTTGTCGAAATTGCCCTCGTCCAGCGCCACCGGGCGCGCGGTGAACAGCGGGCGGTGGCATTTGCCGCAGTCCGGCGCGCTGGTCAGGTGGGCCGGGGCGACGCGGTTGGTGGTGTGGCAGTGCGGGCAGACGAGGTGCAGGGGATCGGTCATGGCGAAGACTTTCGGTAACGGCTGGCCATGTATGTGCAGGCCCTGCCGGCCTTTTCAAGATACCGGCAACCGTATAGCCCGCAGGTCAGAGGAGCCGCTGGATCAGGCTGGCCGCGCCGCTGAGCAGCAGCGTGGTGGTGACGGGCAAAAACCACTCGCGCCCAAAGGCGCGAAAGCGCAGGTCGCCAGGCAGCTTGCCGAAACCCAGCTTTTGCAACAAAGGGGTGAACCAGCTGATCAGCACCAGTGCCAGAAAGATGACGATCATCCAGCGGATCATGCGGCGGCCTTCACAAGGTGTGGGTGCGGTCGCCCTGGGCAAAGCCCAGCGGCAGCCAGTCGTCGGCGCTGGCAGCCGGCGCCAACGCCAGCACCTTGAACAGCTCGCCCATTTCGTGCTCGTTCACCAGCTTGGCCAGGTGGGCGCGGTCGGTCAGCGGGGCCTCGGCGGCCAGGTCCAGCAGGCCCGCGTTCAGCAGGAAGCGCCCCTGGCTGGTGTAGCCCATCACCTGCAGGCCGGCGTCCTGTGCAGCCAGCGCCACCCCGGTGAAGTTGACGTGGGCGGTGATGTCTTTGAGCCCCAGGTCGGTCAGCGGGTCGGGGTCGCTGCGGTGGGCGCGGTGACAGATCAGCGTGCCCATGTGGCGCTGCGGGTGGTAGTACTCGGCCTCGGGGAAGCCGTAGTCGATGAAAAAGGCCGCGCCGCGCTGCCAGCGTTCGGCCAGGGTGCGCACAAAAGCCTCGGCTTGGGGGTGGATTTCGGTCAGGTAGTCGTGCGGGCCGGGCACGGCCAGCGGCGGGCGCAGGTCGGTCGGGCGGTCGGCCCAAGCCAAGGCAGCGGTGCCGTCGGCCGCCGGGGCCAGCGCCACGCCGCGTTCGTGCCATGCGCCGTTCAGGCGCACCAGCAGTTGCACCGGCATCGCGTCCAACACCTCGTTGCCCAGCAGCACGCCGTTCAGCGCCTCGGGCAGTTGGTCCACCCAGTCCACCACGTCGGCCCACTCGGCCAGGCGCGCGCGCTGGCGTTCGCGCAGGGTGCCCGACAGGTCCACGATGCGGTAGCGGTGCACGGCCACGCCTTCGGCGCGCAGTTGCTTCAGCACTTGGTGCGCCAGCGCGCCGGTGCCTGCGCCGAATTCCCACACCTCATCGGTGCCGGTGGCGCGCAGGGCTTGTGCCACCTGGCGACCCAGGGTGCGGCCGAACCAGGGCGACAGCTCGGGCGCGGTCACGAAGTCGCTGCCCCCGCCCGGCATGGTGCCGAACTTGAGGGTGTCGTTGGCGTAATAGCCCAGGCCCGGGGTGTACAAAGCCAGCGCCATGAAGCGGTCAAACGGCAGCCAGCCGCCGGCGCCGGCCAGCTCGCGGACAATATGGGCTTTCAGCCGGTCGGTTGGGGATGGTTCGCTCACGGTGGGTCGCTTCTGGGAACAAGGGGCGGTGCCATCATACGGTGGCCGCGCCCACCGGCCTTGCCCGCCGCCTCCATGTCCACTGCCTTGTACCCCGCCCCGTCTTCCCCCGCAGCGCCCGCCGTGCTCGTCACCGGCGGCGGGGTGCGGCTGGGCGCGGCCATCTGCACCGCGTTCGCGCAGGCGGGCTGGCACGTGGTCTGCCAGTACCGGCAATCGGGCGCGGCGGCGCTGGCCCTGTGCGAGCAACTGCGCGCCCAGGGCCACCAAGCCACCCCGCTGGACGGCGACCTGACCACCGACGCCGGCCGCGACGCGCTGATGGACGCGGCACGTGCCGTGGCCGGACCGCTGCGCTGCCTGGTGAACAACGCCTCGGCCTTCGAGCCCGACACCGGCGCCACCTTCGATGCCGACCTGGCCCGGCGCCAGCTGGAGGTCAACCTGATCGCCCCGCTGGCGCTGGGCCGCCGGCTGGCCGCCGACTGGCCCGCCGCCGACAACGAAGCCGCCCACGGCAGCGCCTGCGTGCTGCACGTGCTGGACCAGAAGGTCTACAACCTCAACCCCGACTATTTTTCGTACACGCTGACCAAGCTGGCCCTGGAACGCGCGGTGTCGCTGCAAGCGCAGGCGCTGGCGCCCCAGGTGCGGGTGTGCGGCGTGGCGCCGGGGCTGATGTTCCTCAGCGGCCCGCAATCGCCCGAGAATTTCGAGCGCGCCAGCCGCGTCAACCTGCTGCGCCGCCCCATCGACCCGGCCGACGTGGCCCGCACCTGCCTGTTCCTGGCCAGCACCGCCGGCCTGACCGGCACCACCCTGTGCGTGGACAACGGCCAGCACCTGGTGCCGCTGGCGCGCGACGTGATGTTCGCCGTGGACAGCGGCCACCCCCCTTTGATGCCATGAACGACCTGACCCTGCCCATGCACCACAGCCTGATGGACGACCTGGCGCTGACCTGCCGCCGTCTGTTCCTGCGCAACCACGAGGTGCAGGCCCACATCGGCGCGCACGATTTTGAAAAAGGCGTGGCCCAGCGCTTGCTTGTCAACGTGGAATTGTGGGTGCCGCTGGCGCGCTCGACGCCGTCGCTGGACCGCCTGCACGAGGTGGTGGACTACGACTTTGTGCGCACCGAGGTGGCGCTGCGGCTGGCGCAAGGCCACATCGAACTGCAGGAAACCCTGTGCGACGACCTGGCCGACCGCCTGCTGGCCCACCCGGGCGTGCGCGCGGTGCGCCTGTCCACCCGCAAGCCCGACGTCTACCCCGACTGCGAAGCGGTGGGGGTGGAAGTGTTCCGCCTCAAGCCCGACTCGCCATGAACCACCCCGCCTCCAAAGCCGGCACCCAGATCCTGACGCTGACCGGCCTGCGCTTCGACGCCAACCTGGGCATCCTCGACCACGAAAAAACCGGCCCCCAGCCCATCCAGGTGGACGCCGAGCTGAACCAGGGCACCCAGCCGCTGATGCCGCACGACGACGACATCAGCCACGTGCTGGACTACCGCAAGGTGCGCGAAATCATCATCGACGAATGCACCGCCGAACACGTCAACCTGCTGGAAAGCCTGATCGGCAAGCTGGCACACCGGCTGATGCAGCTGCCCGGCGTGATCGGTGTGCGGGTGAAAATCGCGAAACTGGAAATTTTTGACGACTGCGAGGTCGCCATCCGCATGGAAAGCGGGCAATGGTGACCCCTGAGGAATGCACATGACCCCCGACACCGCCACCCCGGCACCCCCCGCCTCCGCCGCCCAGGCGCTGAAGATCGAACGCGAAGACCACAAGCTGGAAAAGCGCCTGTGCCGCCAGGTGGGTCAGGCCATCGGCGACTACCACATGATCGAAGCCGGCGACCGGGTCATGGTCTGCCTCTCGGGCGGCAAGGACAGCTACACCCTGCTCGACATCCTGATGAAGCTGCGCCAGCGCGCCCCGATCGACTTCGAGCTGGTGGCCGTCAACCTGGACCAGAAGCAGCCCGGCTTTCCGGCGCACATCCTGCCCGAATACCTGGCCAAGCTGGGCCTGCCCTTTCACATCGAAACGCAGGACACCTACAGCGTCGTCAAAAAGGTGATTCCCGAGGGCAAGACCATGTGCAGCCTGTGCAGCCGGCTGCGCCGCGGCATTCTGTACAAGGTGGCGCGCGAGCTGGGCTGCAACAAAATCGCCCTGGGTCACCACCGCGACGACATGCTGCAGACCCTGTTCCTGAACATGTTTTTCGGCGCCAAGCTCAAGGGTATGCCGGCCAAGCTGGTCAGCGACAACGGCGAGTTCATGGTCATCCGCCCGCTGGCCTACGTGGCCGAAAAAGACATCGTCCGCTGGGCGCAGGTGCAGCAATACCCCATCATCCCCTGCACCCTGTGCGGCAGCCAGGAGAACCTGCAACGCGTGCAGGTGGGCAACCTGCTGCTCGAATGGGACAAGAAATTCCCCGGCCGACTGGACAACATGCTGCGCGCCCTGCAGAACGTGGTGCCCAGCCACCTGATGGACCGCCAGCTGTTCCCGTTCGAGACGCTGCAGACCACCGGCGTGCCCGACGACAACGGCGACACCGCCTTTGACGAGGAACCCCTGCCCGCCGCGCCGACGCCGCCAGGGGAACAGGTCATTGCCCTGACGTCCGCCGGCTGACACCGGCCTGCGCTGCCCACCATGTCCGTTGCCGTCACCGCCCCAACCGCCTCGGCCCCCGCTTCCCTGCGCGCAGGCCGGCTCGGTCGCGGCCTGCGCGGGGCCGCGCTCGGCCTGGCCTGCGCCTCGGCGCTGTGGCTGGGCGGCTGTGCCGGCGTCATCCGGCTGGACAACGACGTGCAGAGCTACCCGCGCTGGCCCGCCCAAGCGGCGCCGGCGGCGGGCGACCGCTTCCGGATCGAGCGCCTGCCGTCGCAAACCCGGGCGGCGCCGGAGCAGACCCAGTTGGAAGGCTGGGTGGCCGAACGCCTGGTGGCCGCAGGTCTGGTCCCGACCAGTGCCGACGCACCCCAGGGTGCGCGCTGGTCGGTAGAAGTGAGCGCCCGCTCACTGCAAATGCCCCATGCCCCCTGGGAACACCCGGTCGACCGTTGGCCCGGCCCCGGGCTGGCCGGGCGCGACTACGTGGTCACCGGCAGCGGTCGGCTGGTGCGCCTGCCCCCCTTCGCCGGCATGGCCCCGCCTTATTACCAGCGCGAAGTGGCGGTGCTGCTGCGCGACACCCGCACCGGCGTGGTGGCTTACGAAACCCGGGCCGCGCACGACGGCCCCTGGCACGACACCCCGGTCCTGTGGCAAGCCCTGGTGCAGGCCGCGCTGGACGGCTTCCCGCAACCGCCCACGGGTCCGCGTCGCGTCGTCATCGACGTGCCGCGTTGAGCACAGCCCCAGGCGCCCCGTCGGCCCCTGCACCGGGTGAACCGGGTCCCCAGGCCCGATCGCTGGCCTCAGGCCGGCAGGTGGTCGTAGCGCGCCAACACGGTGCGCAGCACGTCGGCCAGTTCCTTGGCCGCGAACTTGGCCACGTAGGCGTCGGCCCCGGCGCTGCGCACGTGGTTTTCGTTGGTGTCGCCGGTCAGGGACGAATGGATCACCACCGGCAACCCACGCATGCGCGGGTCTTTCTTGATGTTGCGCGTCAGGGTGAAGCCGTCCATCTCGGGCATTTCCAGGTCGGTCAGCACCACCGCCACCTTGTCGTGCACCGGAATGCCCTGGGCCTCGCAGTCGGCGGCCATCTCCAGCAACCGGTTCCAGGCCTCCTGGCCGGTCTTGGCCATCACGAAGGGCAGGTCCAGCACCTTCAGTTCCTGCTCGATCATGCTGCGCGCCACGAAGGAATCGTCGGCCGCCACCACCACGCTGCCGGTCTTGATGCGCACCACCGGCCCCACGGTTTCGGCCTTGACGTCCACTGCCTCGTTGGGCAGCACCCGCTGCAGAATCGACTCCACGTCAAGGATCTGCGCCAGCCGGGTGCTGTTCTGGTCGCCGTCCAGCCGGGCAATGCTGGTCACGTAGCCGCGCGCCACGGTGCCGTCGGCCGACAAAATCTGGTTCCAGTCCAGCCGCACGATGTCCTCCACCGACTCGGCGGCAAACGCCTGGGTGGTGCGCGCATACTCGGTCACCAGCATGATGTTCAGGCCGGTCTGGGGCGTGCAGCCCACCACCGCCGGGAGGTCGATCACCGGAATCACCTGGCCGCGCAGGTTGACCACCCCGAGCACGTGCTGGGGGGCGCCGGCCATCGCGGTCACCGGCGGCATGGCCACGATCTCGCGGATCTTGAACACGTTGATGCCAAACAGCTCGGACCGGTCACTGCCGGCCGAGGGGCCCAAGCGGAACAAGAGCATCTCGAACTTGTTGGAGCCGGTCAGGTTGGTGCGTTCGTCGATGTCCTTCTGGACGGAGGAGGCGCTCATGGGATTTCCTGGTGCGTGGCGGGCCCGCGGCCCGTCGGTTGTTACCATTCTAGGCACAACCGTTGCCCCCCGCCACGTTGGCGCGCCCGCACAAGGAGTTCGTTTGCACTGCACCCGCATCCTGGCCATCCGCCACGGCGAAACCGCCTGGAACAAGGACACCCGCATCCAGGGCCAGCTCGACATCCCGCTCAACGACACCGGCCTGTGGCAGGCGCAACGCACCGCCGAGGCCCTGCGCGGCGAGGACGTGACCGCCGTCTACGCCAGCGACCTGCAGCGCGCCGCACAAACCGCCGCGGCGATCGGCGCCGCGCTGGCGCGGCCGGTGCAGCACCACCACGGCCTGCGCGAACGGCACTTTGGCGTGTGTCAGGGATCGACCTGGGCCGAACTGGAGACCCAACACCCCGAGGTGGCCGAGCAGTGGCGCCGCCGCGTGCCCGACTTCGCCCCGCCCGGGGGCGAATCGCTGCTGGCGCTGCGCGAACGGGTGGAACGCACCTTCACCGAACTGGCTGAGCGCCACCTGGGCGAACAGATCGTGGTGGTGGCGCACGGCGGCGTGCTGGACGTGCTGTACCGCCTGAGCACCGGCCTGGCACTCCAGGCCCCGCGCACCTGGGTGCTGGGCAACGCCGCCATCAACCGCGTGCTCTGGACGCCCGATGGCCTGACCCTGGTGGGCTGGGCCGACGCGGCGCACCTGAACCTCGGCGGTCGGGACGAATTCGTCAGCTGAGCCAATTTGATAAAATGAAAACATGAATGGGTTGCGACTTCACCGCCGCACCGCCGCTTGGCTGGCCTGGCTGGCGGTGGTATGGAGCGCGCTCGCCCCGACCCTGGCGCAGGCCTGGGTGGCCCACCAGGCCCCACCCGCCTGGGTGGAGGTGTGCACCGCCACCGGCATGCTGTGGGTGCAAGCCGAGACCGGCGTGACGACCGACACCGCGCCGTCCGAACCCAGCCCCTCCAAGCACTGCCCCTGGTGCACCCCGCACGGGGACGCCGCATGCGGTCCGCCGGCCCAGACCACGCTGGCTCTGCCGGCCCGGCTGACCGACCTTCCCCCCGCTTTCTACCGCAGCGCACACGCCGCCACCGTCTGGTTGCCGGCCCAATCGCGCGCACCGCCCTGCGCCGCCTGACGCGCCTTTAAGTTCGCCCTCCGTGCCGATGGCCGAGGTCGGCTGTTGCCCCTTGGGCAGAGCCTGGCCGTGGTGCCGCACCGCGTCATCCCCGCCATGGCCCACACCGGCCCAACCTGAAGCGGCAGCACGGTGTGCCACAGCGCCACCGACCCGCCCCCAACACACGGCCCCCGCCGGGGCCCGGTACCCGATGGGTCGCGCCCGCGGCAGATGCGCCGCCGGCGGCGACTGCCCTGTTTGCAACCCCCTGGAGAAGCTCCATGCCTCACCCTGGCACCGACACGCCCGCACCCCGCCGTGCGCCCCACAGCCTCTTGCCGCTGCCCGCGGCTTTGCACCGGGCCTGCCCCTGGCTGGCCCTGCCTGTGCTCAGCCTCGCCGCGGGCGGCGCCTGCGCCCAAGTCCACGCCACGCCGACCAGCCCAGGCACCCTGGCCACGGTCACCGTCCAGGCCGACAGCCCTCCGACCCTGGGCGAAGGGCAACGCCTGAGCCCCACCGACCTGGCCGCGCAACGGGCCCACACCTCCGACACCGCCAGCCTGCTGCGGGACGTTGCGGGCGCGTCCGTCAACGCGGCCGGCGGCGTCTCCGGCCTGCCCGCGCTGCGCGGCTTGGCCGACGATCGCCTGCGCATCAAGGTGGACGGCATGGACCTCATCGCCTCCTGTCCCAACCACATGAACCCGGCGCTGTCCTACCTGGACCCCTCGGCGCTGGGCACCCTGAATGTGTACGCAGGCATTTCGCCGGTCAGCGTGGGTGGCGACAGCATCGGGGGCAGCATCGTGGCCGAATCGAAAGTCCCCCGGTTTGCCCCACCCGGCACAACCCCGCTGCAAACCGGTGAGGTGGGCGCTTTCTACCGCAGCAACAACGGCGCGCAAGGCGCCCACGTGTCGGCCACCTACGCCACCGAACGGACCAGCGTGCGCTACGACGGCTCTGTCAGCCAAGCCGACAACTACACCGCCGGCGGCGACTTCAAGACCTACGACTTCACCGGTCGACCCGGTCACACCCTGGCACGCGACGAAGTGGGCTCCACCGCCTACCTCACCCGCAACCACGCCCTGAGCGTGGCCGTGCAGCGCGAGGGGCACCTGCTGGAAGCCCGACTGAACGTGCAGGATATGCCGTACCAGCTCTACCCCAACCAGCGCATGGACCTGCTGGGCAACGACCAACAAAGCCTGAACCTGAGCTACACCGGCCAAATGGACTGGGGCCAACTGCAGGCCCGCGTGTACCACGAGACGGTGGACCACTACATGGACTTTGGGGCCGACAAGCGCTACTGGTACAGCGGCCAGTCCAACGTGCCTGGCGACCCGTTCAACGGCTACCCCTGTGCACCGATCAGCGGCGGCATGGGCGGTTGTGCCGCCGGCATGCCCATGTACACCGCAGGCACCACCACCGGCCTGACCCTGAAGGGCGACGTCCGGCTGCAAGACAACGGGGTGCTGCGCCTGGGCACCGAGTGGCAGCAGTACACCCTGAACGACTGGTGGCCGCCCTCGGGCGGCGGCATGTTCCCAGGCACGTTCTGGAACGTGAACAACGGACAACGCGACCGTGCCGCGCTTTTTGCCGAATGGGAAGGCCAACTGTCTGCCCAATGGACCGGGCTGGTGGGCGTGCGGGTGGAGCGGGTGGGCACGAACGCCGGCGAGGTGCGTGGCTACAACCCCGCCGGTGGTGGCAACCAGGGCGCCGAAGCCGCAGCCTTCAACGCCGCCGACCGCCAGCGCACCGACCACAACGTGGACCTGACCGCCATGGCCCGCTGGCAGCTGGACGACGCGCAAACGCTGGAATTCGGCTACGCCCACAAGGAACGCTCGCCCAACCTCTACGAGCGCTACGCCTGGTCGTCCTGGCAAATGGCCGCCCTGATGAACAACTTCGTGGGCGACGGCAACGGCTACGTCGGCAACCTGGCCCTGCGCCCAGAAAAGGCCGACACCCTGTCGGCCACCTACGCGTGGGCCAGCGCCGACCGGCGTTCCGCCTTCCAGGTCACGCCCCACATCACCTGGGTGGACGACTACATCGACGCAGTCCCGCTCACACCGGCGGTCAACCGGTTCGGCGTGCTGCGGTACGCCAACCAGTCGGCCCGGCTTTACGGCCTGGACCTGTCGGGCCGCATGCCGCTGGGCCAGAACGGCTGGGGGCAATGGGGCTTGCAAGGCCTGCTCAGTTACACGCATGGCCGCAACCGCGACACCGGTGACGGCCTCTACAACGTGATGCCGCTCAACGCCAAACTCACCTTGACGCACCAACAAGCCGGCTGGGACAACCGGGTGGAACTGGTGCTGGTGCAAAGCAAGACCGACGTTTCCCGCGCCCGCAACGAAATCTCCACCCCAGGCTACGCGCTGGTACACCTGCGCAGCAGCTACCGCTGGGGCAACTGGCGCGTGGACTTTGGCGTGGAAAACCTGTTCGACCGTTTGTACCTGCTGCCCACCGGCGGCGCGTACACCGGCCAAGGCACCACCATGAGCAACCCCGCCCTGCCCAACTACCCCCAGTGGGGCACCGCCGTGCCGGGCATGGGCCGCAACGTGTACCTGGGCGTGACGAAGTCGTTCTAAGCCGCCTCGAACAGCCCCCCCGCCGCGGCGGGGGGTTCGAGGCCCAGGTGCCGGAACGCCGCCA